>CAUYZA010000019.1:0-18857 GCA_963577225.1 Dehalococcoidia bacterium
TTGACGGCGGACGAGGGTCGCGAACTGGCCCTGGGGTTGGTGGAACGAGGGCTGTCGCTGCTGGCGATCACGGGCGTCGCACTGGACGCGGTGGAGGCGACGCCGGCCTTCGCGGCCGACCACGGCATCCTGCAAATCTTGGTGGCGGAAGCGGCCGTCGTGTTGGAGGAAACGCGGACGGCGATCGAGACGGAGGGCTGGCGCAGCGACGGTCGGGACCGGTTGCTAGGCGGCCGGTTGATCGCCAGCGTCTGCAAGGCGATCGACACGCTCTCGGCTGACGCGCGGGCTCTGTCGGGGCTGGATAGCGTGAACGGCCCGGATAACGTCGATCTGTGCGAATCTGGGCTCCCCAATCCGTCCGCTGCGGCGGTCTCCGGATAGCAAGCGAACCAGGAGTCTGACCATGGCCGAACGTGTCGTCGCCGAACGCAGCCAGGATCCGACGGACGATCTGTGGCAAACGATCTACTCGCAGCGAGCGATCCGGCACTTCAAGCCAGACCCGGTGCCCGAGGACGTGCTGCTCTCGATCGTGGAGGCCGGGACCAAGGCGCCAAGCGGCAGCAACACTCAGGCCTGGGCGTTTCTGGTGGTACAGGACGCGGCGAAGCGAGCGTCGATGGCAGGCTTCCTGCGTTCGGCGCTGGAGGGCGACGCGGACTTCCAGGAGCGCTTCGCGCACGTCGACGAGATCGAGGACCCCTCGCAGCGCCGCATGCTGCAGGGTGCGCGCGGACTGCTGATGGAACTCGACAAAGCACCGGTGTTGCTGGTTCCCTGCTTGCATCACCCGGATGGCCCGGCGCCGCAGGGCGTACTGGCCGGCAGCTCGATTTATGGCGCGATCCAGAACATGCAGCTCGCGGCAAGGGCACATGGCCTGGGCACTGTGCTGACGACGTTCCAGCGCAGCTTCGAGCCCGAGCTACGTGAACTGCTTGGGATCCCAGAGACGGCGCGTCCGGTCGCGCTGATCCCGCTCGGCTACCCCGACGGCTGGTTCGGGCCGACGCGGCGCCGCCCCGTCGAAGAGGTGACCCACATCGATGCGTGGGGCAATCACCCGTCGGCTTAGCCGCTAACGGGTGGCCGGGATGACTTCGCGACCGAAGAGGGCCAGCTCGTCGTGGTTGTAGGGCGCGCGCAGGCTGAGGATGACGTGGTCGACGCCCAGTTCCTCGAGTGACTTGAGCTGCGCGGCGATGTCGTCCGGTGTGCCGATGAGGGCCCGACGCCGGACGTCGTCCGGGGTGGAGCGACGCGTTTCGGCGACCTGCTTGAGTTTGGCGTCGAGGCGGGCGGGATCGGTGTCGATCACGAGCGGCGCGGCGAGCGACTTGCGAATCGTGGCGGGGTCGCGGCCGAGCTTCTCGCAGTGCTTTTCTAGGGCGCCGAGCAACTCGGTGTAGTCCTCGCGCGGCTGGAGGAAGGTGTTCCAGCCGTCGGCGTGGCGCGCGACGGCGCGCAGCGTGAGCTGCGGGCCCGCGCCGCCGACCCAGATCGGGATGTGCGGCTTCTGGACCGGCTTCGGCTCGCAGAGCGCGTCGGTGATGGTGTAGAAACGCCCGTCGAAGTTGGCGCGCTCCTCGGTCCACAGCGCCTGCATAACCTGGAGCGCCTCCTCCATCGCGTAAATGCGCTCGGAGACGTGGGGGAAGTCGAAGCCGTAGGCGCTGTATTCCGTCTCCCACCAACCGGCGCCGATGCCCATCTCGACGCGGCCGCCGGAGATGACGTCGAGTGTGGCAGCGATGTTGGCGAGCAAGGCCGGGTGGCGGTAGGAGTTGCCGGTGACGAGGGTGCCGCCGCGCAGGCGCGGAACCTGGGCCATCAGCGCCGTCAGGACCGTCCAGCCCTCCATGCAAGGTCCGGTGGGGTCGGAAAAGATGGGGATGAAGTGATCGAAGGTCCAGGCGTGGTCGAAGCCCTCACGTTCGGCGGTCTGCCAGACGGCGAGCAACTCATCGTACGTGTTGTGTTGGGGGGCGGTCTGAATCCCGAATTCGATCGGCATGCGCGTCTCCTATCGACGGAGCGTACGGGCGGACTCATGGGCGCCGGCGGGAAAAGCCTGCTTAGTTGTCGCCGCAGGGGACGCGGAAGCTGTCGTCGAGGTCGAGTGGGAGGATCAGCGTCTGCAACCCCAGCGCGCTGGAGGCGGGGCAGACGGTATCGACGCGAGCTTGCGCCAGTGCGGCCGTGTCGCTGTATTCGGCGTTGAGAACGGGTTTGCCCGCCGCGATGAATGGCAGCAGCGCTTCGCATTCGTCGTTGTCGTGGCACTCTTCGTTGACCGCGAAGTCGAACTCGTCGACGAGTTCGGGGATCAAGTCGAGCGCGTTCTTCAGGCCGATCGCGAGGCCACGCGCGCGCGCCTCCTGCGCCAGGCTCTGGTTGAAGATGAGCAGGTCGGCGGCGCTGAGAGCGAAACCGGTCTCGTTATCGTGCCCGTCGACGTTGTCCGGCTCGACGCCGTCGCAGCCCTTGGCCACGGCCATGTCGAGCCGGCCCTGGAGCACGGTCAGCACGCCGGGGACACGGATATCGAGCCAGCGCTCCCCGTCGAAGCCTTGCAGCACCTCACCGATGGTGGCGGCCGGGAACGACGCGTGATCCGGGAGAAAGTCCTCATCCGAGCCCGCCGAGAAGTAGCAGATGGCGCGCGTGCCGCGGGCCTGCAAGGCGGCGATCGTCTCGGCCATCGTGTCGAAGAGGTCGATGTCGTAGAGGGTGACGTCTTAGCTGGTATTCAGCGCGCCCTGAAGCTGCCATTGGCAGGTCGTGTCGACGGTGGGGCGGTACCAGTCGATGGCGGCACGGTCGCCGGCACCCGCGTCTGGGGAGGTTGCGTCGCCCGGGGAGACGGCGGGGTCTGACGTTCCGGTCACAAAGACCAGGACGATGGCGACAACGAGCGCCGCTGCGCCGGCGGCGACGAAGAGTCGCACGCGGAAGGCGGTGGGCATCGATCGTCCCGACAGCCGACGTTCAGTCCCCTGCGAGGCTACGAGCATTCGCGCGGGTCCCGCAAGCGCGCGATGAGCGGAGTACTCTGCGCGGAGCAAAGAGAAGGAGCGACTCAATGCCAACGAAGACCGTCAACGGCGTCGATCTGTTCTACGACGAGTCAGGTTCCGGCGAGCCGATCATCTTCCACCACGGCTACACGGGATCACACGACTCGTGGGCGGGAGTCGTGGAGCGGCTGCAGGATCGTTTCCGCTGCGTCGTAATGGACGGACGTGGAGCCGGCGACAGCGCCCATCCGGACGGCGGCTACACGATCGAGCAGATGGCGGCCGACGTCGTCGGCATGGCCGATGCGTTGGGCATCGATCGGTTCACATACGTGGGCCACTCGATGGGTGGCGTGATGGGGATGGAGTTGGGGCTGGCCCACGCGGAGCGGCTGTCGAAGCTGGTCCTGGTCGCTCCCGCTCCGGCTGACGGCGTTGAGAGGGGCGAGGAGGACCACGCTCGCGCCCGCCGGCTCTGGGCCGAGAAGGCGCGCGACACGCTGATCAGCGAGCGCATCGCCACGACGGCCCGCGAGTCAGCCCACGCCAACGTGCCAGGCGGGGTGGACCGCGCACTCTCCGTCTCCGAGGGTCATTACGACGATTGTTGGGACGCCCTAGTCACGTACCAGAAGGGCGAACGCCTGCAGGAGATCACGACACCCACCCTGATGATCGCGGGATCCGCCGACAGTCTCCTGGCCGCCAACCTGCTCGACTTCCAGCGCCTGCCGAACGCCACGCTGCACGTCTTCAGCCGCGTCAGCCATGGGGTGGCACGCGAGGTCGCGGCGGCCTTCGCGCGCGTGCTGGCGGACTTCATGGAGCACGGTGTGGTGACGTCGGCGACGCTACAGGAGGCGCTGCCAGCCGCGGTGCGCTAGCGGATTCCCAGCAATCAACGCCCGCCCTCGGCCTGGGATGACTGCGCCGGTAGGATGGTGCAGTAGTTCAGGTGCGAAGGGCGATGCTGCGTGGCGAAACTTCCGGTGCAGGAGGCGGCGGAACTGCTCGGCGTCCGGCCGGTGCAAGTGTGGCGCCGAATCCGGGCGGGAGAGCTGCGCGCCGAGCAGGATCCCGCCAGCGGCGTGTAGCTAGTCGAGGTTGAGCCGGACGAACTCCACTCGGGGCCGGGACGAAGCGAGGAACAGGATTCGATCGAGGCGGTCGCCGGCCTGGCCACGGAGCTCGAGCGCGAGGTCCTGATCCTGCGTGAGGAACTGCGCGCCTATGAGCGCCAGGCGGAACAACTCGCGTCGCTGCGAGCGGTACATCAGCGCACGCTTGGTCATCTGCGAGACGGGAGCGCAGCACCGGCGTCCGCCAACGACCCCTCGCCAGAAACGACGCAAGAGCCAGAGACCGAGGCAGACAGTCCATCTGCCGAGCCGGGGGACTTGAGCCGGATGATCCGCCCACGCTCCAGCATGCGGGCAACAGCGGCAATGGCGGCAGCCTGCTGCGACACGGGGGCAACGGCGGCGCCCCGCTGGGGGGCGCGGCGACCGCCGAAACAGGCATGCGGGCGGGCGACGGCGTCGCTCAAAAAGTCGACGCCGGAATCGAGCTGAACTACGTCGAGTGGGGCGAGGACGGGAAGCCCGTTGTCGTGCTGTTGCATGGGTTGACCGGCCACGCGCGCAATTTCGAGGCGCTGGCCCAAGAGCTGTCGAACGAGTTCCACTGCTTCGCTCCCGATCTGCGCGGCCACGGCGATTCCGCCTGGTCGACGGTGGGGGACTACCGCCTTAGCACCTTGGCGCGGGACCTGGACACGTTCCTGCAGTCGCGCGGGCTGCGACGAGTCGCGCTGGTGGGCACGGCGGCCCGAGCTGACGTAGCGCTGGCCTTCGCCGGCGCGCGGCCCGACTGGATTTCGCATCTCGTGCTGAACGACTCCGCACCGGAGCTGAGCGACGCTGGACTCGAGCGGATCCGCCGTCACTTGGCGGAGTCGCCGGAAGAGTTCGAGTCGTTGGATGCGGCCGTCGATTGGTGGCGCGCGACGTTCCCGATTCTGGCCGACTACAGCGAGGCGAGCATCCGTCGCTTCGTGGGACACAGCGTGCGGGCGGCGGCGGACGGAACGATGCGCTGGAAGTTCGATCCGCGTTTCCGCGAGCTGAGCCCGCAGTCGATCCGGGACGTGGACCTGATAGTGTCGGCTGGGCGAGTGACCTGTCCCACGCTGGTCCTGCGCGGGGCGAAGTCGGACGTCGTCTCGGAGTTCTTGGCCAAGCAGTTGGTTGAGGGGTTGACGCGCTCCGGCGGCGGTGACGGCGCGCAGTTGGTGCCAATCGACGGCGTCGGGCATGGCCGTCGCTGGCGGAGCCCGAAGCATTGGACGCGCTGAAAGACTTCCTCAGCGCAGTCCCCGCGATCTAGTCACGACCCCTAGCGCAGCGGCGAAAAGGACGCGGGGGTGAGTAGCTTCGACTCCTGGCTGAGCAGGAACTCCCGCGTCGGTGCGGGCCAATTAGGGTCCTTGAACGATTCGGCGCGGACACGGGCACGGTCTTCGAGGTTGGCGTAGGGCCAGATGTGGGTCCAGCGGTTGAGCTGACCGACGTCGGTGTACCAGCAGGCGGCTAGCGGCGAGTACTTCTCGCGGGCAGCGATGCGCTCCGACCAGCGTTCGATCACGGTGGGGATGCTGCCCGCGCGGTAGGTGTAGGTGCGCATTTCGTAGATGCTACCGAGCTCCTGGACCTCACCGAGAAGGGCGCGCATGAAGGGCGCGCCGACGCAGATCTCGCTCTCCATGTTGAGCAGGGTCGCGTCGTGTGTGGGCGGCCAGTTGGGGTCTTTGGCGGCGGCAGCGCGCGCCTCTTGTCGATGGGCGAGGTCGTCGTAGGGCCAGACGTGGATGACCTGGTTGAGCGCGCCGACCTCGGAGTGCCAGAAGGCGCCGAGCGGGGAGTAGGCGAGGCGGTGGGGAAGGGCCTCAGCGAAACCACGCTCGAACTCGGCGATGTCGCCGACAGAGAGGGTGTAGGTACGGACTTCGTAGAGCATTTTTGCTTCCTTTAGGAGCGGTCGGAGCCTGCGCGAAACGATAGGGGATTGATGGGCGGGGTGCGTATTGGCGGTCGAGGTTAGGCTCTGCGAAGCCGAGTTGGGTTGAGGAGGATTCGATGTCGACTCCCGCGTCGCGCCAGTTCGAACACGATGGCCTGTCGCTGCACTATTTGGACTATGGGGGCGAAGGCTTCCCACTGATCCTGTTGCACGGGCTGACGGGCTACGCGCACTCCTGGGATGCGATCGCCGAGCCGCTGACCGACTCGCACCACGTCTACGCGCTCGACCAGCGCGGCCATGGCGATTCGGACCACGCGGACGACTACGGAGTGGAGAAATTCTCGGCCGACGTGGCGGCGTTCGCGTCGCAGATCGGGGCGGATTTCTACGCGGTCTGCGGGCTCTCGCTGGGGGCGCGCAACGCGATCGCGGTGGGCGGCGAGCAGAACGACAAGCTGACGCACCTGGTGCTGGTGGACATGGCTCCGGAGATGGCGCGCACCGGCGCGAAGCGCGTGCGCAGCAACATCGGCGGGCAGATGGACATCACGAAGGGGTTCGTGTCGGCGGACGAGGCGTACGACTACGCGATGTCGATCACGGAACGGCCCGATGACGCGTCGGTCCAGGCGCGTGCGCGTGTGGGGATTGAGCACGCGATGCGAACCGGCGAGGACGGGCGCCTCTACTACAAGTACGACCCCGAACTGTTCAAGATCACGGGCAAGGCCGCCGTGCCCGAGCAGCCCTATCTCTGGGGCTGCCTAGAGCGGACCCTCTGCCCGACGCTGGTCGTGCGGGGCGAGACGAGCGATGTGCTTTCGCCAGAGCTGGTCGATCGGATGGTGGAGTTGCTGCCGAATGGTGAGGCAATCGAGGTGGCCGGGGCGGGGCACCCGGTGCCGTACGACCAGCCGGAGGAGTTCCTGCGAGTGCTGCGGGAGTTTCTTTCGTCGTAGCAGACGCCTGCCCGGACTGTCGCGAGTCAGCTAAAAAATCTGGCCGATTTCGCGGCCGATCTCGCGCAGGCGCGCGACCCGGTCTTCGACGGGTGGGTGGCTGGCGAACCAGCGGCCCGCGCCGCCGGCCAGCGGATTGACGATGAAGAGGTGGTTGGCCGTCTCCATGCCTGATATGGCCTTGGCCGCCTGCTGAATCTGAGGTTGCTGCGTCGCGAGCTGGAGCTTCTGTAGAGCGGATGCGAGCGCCTCTGGGTCGCGCGAGTTGCGGGCCCCGACTTCGTCGGCGCCGTATTCACGGGCGCGCGAGACGGCCATCTGGATCAGGCTCGCGACGATGGGCGCGACGATCGCGAGCACAAGGGTGGCGGCAAGCTGGCCCGCCGCGGCGCCTCCGCCACGACCACGGCCGCCGCTGCCAAACATGAGCCCGAAAAAGAGGCTCCAGCGCGCGAACATGGCGATGATCATGATCGTCGAGGCCATCATGGCGACGATGGCGTTGATCAAGGTGTCGCGGTTCTTGACGTGGCCCAGTTCGTGGGCGAAAACGCCGGCCAGTTCTCGCTCGGTGAGGATGCTCATCACGCCGGTCGTGGCAGCCACAGCCGCGTGCTCGGGGTTGCGGCCAGTGGCGAACGCGTTCGGTGCCGGGGTGTCGATCACGTAAACCTTGGGCATCGGCAGCCCAGCGTCGCGCGCGGCGCGCTCGACGATGCGATGCAGGGTGGGGGCTTGCTTGGGACTGACCTCCTTCGCGCGCATCGTGGCAAGGATGAGCGAGTCGGATTTCCAGTAGGCGAAAAAATTCATGCCGACGGCAAAAACCGCGGCGAACGCGAGCCCAACGACACCGCCGACGAGCTGCCCGATCACGAGCAAGACCCCCGTCAGTAGGACGATGAGGAAGAGGGTGCGAAGGCCGTTTCGGCCGAGCATGAGCGGGTCCGTTCCGCCAGCGCAGGCACTTTTCCGGGCGCGCCAGCCTGGATTCCAGCGTATCACCGGGCTGGGGAGGCCAATCCAGCGTACTGCCGCTCGGCGAGGGCGCGACGACCCAACGCGCCGACGCGTGGCTGATCGAAGAGGACAGCGATGCGGAGGCGACGATCTGCCTCTTCGCGGACGGAATCGGCGAGGCGAAGGGCAAGGTCAAGGTTCCGGCGCTGCCCGACATCTCGACGAAGATCCGCGGTTCGATCGACCTGAGTGGCACCTCGCCGGTGCTGACGATCGACGATATCGACATCGACAACGCCGACTTCATCATCGATCTCTTTGGCCTCGAGGGGAAGATCGAAGACGCGATCAACGAGGGCCTGGACGAACTCGATCTCAAGAATGCGCCGTGCCAGATCGTGTTCAGTGACGGCACGGCGACGATCAGCGGCGGCTAGGACGGCTCAGTCGAAGGCGCCGACCGACATTACGGCAAGGATGAGAGAGCGTAGACTGACGGCATGCCCGTATACGAATACGCCTGCAAGTCCTGCGAACTCGCCTTCGAGAAGTTCCACAAGACGATGGAGGCGAAGAAGCCAGCCTGTCCCGAGTGTGGC
The DNA here is from genome assembly GCA_963577225.1 of Dehalococcoidia bacterium. Classification (GTDB taxonomy): domain Bacteria; phylum Chloroflexota; class Dehalococcoidia; order Bin125; family Bin125; genus JAPUIR01. Next base: position 8,560 of record CAUYZA010000019.1, read on the forward strand.
AAGAAGCGGCCGGTGCAGCGCTTGGTGACGGGCCACTCGTTCATCAAGGACGAGAACACGAAGATGGCGGAGATGCACCCGAAGTACGCGCAGATGGTGGATGCGGCGTGGGAGAAGTCCAGCCGCAGCGATCCGATGCGCGGTACCCGCTTTGAGCACATGACAGACTCGGGCATCCGCACGCAGGACGTTTAATTACCGGGCCAACCGACAACTGTCCGGTGCAACTGGAGTGCGCTCGCAGCCGTAGTGAACTCGAAGATCGATGGGGCTCAGGCTGAGCACGAGCCTCTGCGAAGCCTCGGAGGAATCAGCGCGGGAAGCGCGCTACTCGAACTGAGCGCCCGACTCGACCTTGGCCTCCGCGGCCCACTCGTGGGCGGGGACCCGCTTGCCGCCGTCGGCCTGGGCGGTGTCGACTTGGATCGCCTCGCCATCGCCACAGCGGACGACGACGCCTGAGTCAGAGACAGCGGCAACGGAGCCCGCTGCGCCGGCATCGGCGCCGGCGGCGGAGGACCCGTAGAGCTTGACCGGGGCGCCGTTGAGCGTGGTCCAGGCGCCGGGCTGACGGTCGCTGCCACGGATGAAGTTGTGCACGTCGGCGGCGGAGCGGCTCCAATCGATGCGCGCTATGTCCTTCTCCCAGGGTCCCTCGTAGCTGGCGTCGTCTTCGTTCTGGGCGATGCGGGGTGCGTCGCCGGTGGCCACCAGTTCGACCGATTCGGTTAGGGCATCGACGCCGAGCGGGAAGAGGTGGTCGCGGTAGAGGCTGTTGACCGTGTCGTTCTCAGCGATCGGGAAGGACTTCTGGAGCAGGATGGGACCGGTATCGAGTCCGGCGTCGACCCAGAAGATAGTCAGGCCGGTCTCGGCATCGCCCTCGAGCAGGGCATGGTTGATGGCGCTGCGCCCGCGGTGCTTGGGCAGCAGGCTGGGGTGGTACTGAATCGTGTCCTGGGCTGGGAAGTCGAGCACGCGCTGGGGAATGATCTGCGTGACGAAGGCCATCACGTTGAGGTCCGGCTTGGTCGCCTCGTACTGAGCGACGACCTCTTCATCGATTTCACCCTTGCGCTGCCAGCGTCGGGGCTGGATCAGCGTGGCGTTGTCGCGTCGGGCAGCGTCGGCGAGCGCGTCGGGCCGCCCGCCCTCGCGCTCCGGCGGAGTGAAGACGCCAACGATCTCGTGTCCGTTCTCGCGGAGCTTTTCGTAGACGGCAGCGCCGAAGGGTGCCTGGCCGATGATCGCGATGCGCATGGTGGGTCGCTTCCGCTGGTTCGATTCACCGCCCAAGCGGCGGGAGGCAGGCTAGAGCGGCGCCGGGTCCCGGACAACGGGATGGACGGGGAGACGGTGCGATCACTCGTCGGGACGCCAGATCCGTGGCGGCTTGCTCGCCGCATAATCGCCGAGGCTCATCAGTTCGACGCGGAACGGCTCGATCGCCATCAGGCCATACTCCGCGCCACCTTCTGCGAAGAACTCCGCCAGGTCGTAGGGGAATTTGTCCCACATTGCGGTCTTCAGAGCCTCGTCCTCGACAAGCATGGCGCGCCCGCGGAGGGTGACGTGGCGGAAGTCGGCGTGGTGGTGCATCAGTTCGACGAGCGGGTTGCTCTGCACGGCACGAATCTTAAAGGCGAGTGGCTCCGTCGCGACATAGGCGGTGACGCCGACGTAGGCGGGAGTCACGGCGCGAACCGTCGGTTGCTCGCCGTTGGCGATGGCGAGGTAGCCGATAGGGGCGGCGCGGATGACTTCGAGCGCCTCGGTCCAGAAGTCAGGAATGGAGGCCATGGATCTGCTCCCGCAGTTGTTTCGCTGATTTTGTGGGGGAGGGGGCTGTTCCGTCAATGCAACGGACGTCGAAACGCACAAAACTGGGCTCGAGACCGTAGCGAGGGATCGGAGCCCCGGCAGGCTTTGGGTTCGTCAGACGGATGGGCGCTTGTCAGTCGGATGGGGCTGAATCGCTGAGCCGTCCGTCGCGCATGTGCAGGATCCGCTTCGCCCGCCCGGCGATCGCCATGTTGTGCGTGACCATGACGATGGTCTGACCGGCCTGGTTGAGCTGTTCGAGCAGACCCACGATCTCGTCGCCGGTCTGGGTGTCGAGGTTGCCGGTTGGTTCGTCCGCGAGCAAGATGTCGGGCTCATTGGCGAGGGCTCGAGCGATAGCGACGCGCTGACGCTCTCCGCCGGAGAGCTGCACAGGGCGGTGTCGCATGCGCTTACCCAACCCGACCGCCTCCAGCAACGATTCCGCCCGTCGTCGACGCTCCTTCTTCGAGACGCCCGCCAGGCGCAGTGCGATCTCGACATTCTGCCGCGCGCTGAGCAACTGCAACAGGTTGAACGTCTGGAAGACAAACCCCAGCCAGCGCAGACGCAAGCGGGCCCGGCGCTCCCGGCCGAGGTGGCTGGCCACTTCGCCGCGGATGCGGACTTCGCCGGCGCTAGGAGAATCGATCAGGCCAAGCAGGTAGAGCAGCGTCGATTTACCGCTGCCGCTGGGCCCGACGATGGCAACGAAGTCCCCCTGATCGATGTCGAGATCGACGTCGCGCACGGCCTCGATCTCGTTCTCGCCGAGGCGGAAGATTCGCGTCAAGCGTCGGGCGCTGAGCAGAGCAGGGGCTCCGGAACTCATGATGCGTCGCTCCTGTTCACTCGTAGCGCTCCAGGTCACTCATAACGCAAGGCGACGATGGGGTCGACGCGGACCGCCCGCGCGGCCGGAAGCAAGGCAGCCAACAGACCGAACGCGGTCAGCAACGCGACGGCGGAGGCTTCGATACGTGGGCTGCGGATCCCCGCTGCGTCGGGGCCGAGGGCCCGCTCGGTCACGTTACGCGAGAGCGGCACGCCAATCAGCGCTCCGAACGTGGCGATCAGGAGCGATTCAGCGACGACCATCGCGAAGACGGAGCGGGCGGGTGCGCCGATTGCCCGCAGCGTGCCGATCTCCTTGGTGCGCTCCAAGACGGAGACAAACATGACGATGGTGATGAGCAGCGCAGCGACGGCGACGGCCGTACCCCGCACGACGTTGAAGAGCTGCGTGATGCGATGCAGGAGCTGGCCCGCGTTCTCGGCCAGTGCCTTGTCGTTGATGACCATGAGGTCGGCGAAGTCGCGCTCGACCAAGGCTTGGATGGTGTCGATGTCGGATGTGCGCTGCGGCGTGATCAGGACCGCGTTGACGGTGTCGCCGCGGCCGAGCAGCGTGTTGGCCTGCGGCAGCGGGACGACGACGCAGGATCGCAGAAGTTGGTTGGTCTCGGGCTCAATGATCCCCTGCACTTCGAAGTGGTGACCGCGAATGTTGATCGTGCTGCCAACGGCGGCAAGTGGGATCGGCCCGACCGGGGAAGGCACCTCGACCGTCTCAGAGGCGCTGGGGGCGAAGTGCCGGGCGGCGAGGATGCCGAGCACCGTGGGGTGCAACCCGGCGGCTGCGTCCGTGGCCGGCGGGGAACTTCCATTCCCCTGCAGTCGGTTCGAGCCCAGCATGGCAGGAGCGTCCCCCAAGAAAGCCGTCTCCTTGCCGGGTTCGATGCCGATCAGGAGCGCCTCTGGGGGGGCGGTGGGGAAGGGCGGCGGTGCCAGGGCGGCGAAGGTGACCGGCGACGATGCTTCGCTGCGCACGCCGGGCAGGCTCATCACTCGCGCGGCGTCGACGGCGGGCATGGAGGACGAGATCGGCGGCCACTCGATACCGGTCATGCCCACTTCGCTGCGCGATTGGACCAAGAGCAGGCCAGCGAAGCGTTTGACCTGGAGACCGAGGTCGCCGGTGATGAAGCTCATCACTGTGGTGACGACGATGTAGAGGTTCACGCAGGCGCCGAAGCCCACGATCGTGAGCAGGGTGCGCAGTTTCTTGGCAGCGAGCTGGCGCAGGGCGAGGTCGATCACGGGGAGGAGCGTATGGCGTCGGGCCCGCGGGGGACACCCCTACTGGCCTGGTGTTCGGCCAGCACGGAGCTGGGTTCGTCCGGCCGCGAAACGAATCGGGCGAAGGCGAGCGAGTGCCGGGCTAGTTCTTCGAAGTGAAGCAGAAGAACTGGCGCTCGCCGGGCTGGCCGGTGATGTGGTCGATGCGCAGGGGCAACTCAGGGATGCCCTCGGCGCGCAGGATGATCTCGGGCTGGTTGGAGTACACCATCGCCTCCAGCACGCCAGGCGGATCAATCTCGCTAAGACGAACGCTGTACGCGTCAACCACCAGGCCCTCGGGGCGAGGGGCAACTTCGCCGCGCGCGACGATCGTGCCGCTGAGCGTCAGCACAGCGCAACTCATGGCGTATGCGGGCAACGAGGGGGTAGCGGAGCGAACCGCCTGAGGCTGCTGCCTCTCAGCTCGCTGACTTCGGAGTGTGGACTGCACCATGACGCATCGCCTCCCCGGCAGTGCGCCACCAAAACTGATATAACGATTACACCGTTTAGCTTCACTTGTCAAGGTTCTTGACCGTCAGATCACGTCCGCCAATCGCGCCTCACGGCCAGCGGCTAGGCTCAAGCAGATGAAGCGAGAACCGGCTGCCGGGATCCCTTTGATCTACCGCGTGACGCGGTGGATTTCGTCGGCCTCGCTGGCCTTGTTCTACCGCCGCATCGACGCGGTCACGCCGCCCGGGGCAAGCGCGCGCAACGGCTTCGATCCGGTTGGCGCCGGGCCGGTGGTGCTGGCCGCGAACCACCCCAACTACATCATCGATGCGCTGGCGATCGCGACCCGAACCGGGCGCCATGTGCAGTTTGTCGGCAAGGGTCCCTTGCTCGACCGCTGGCCGCTGCTCAGTCCCTTCCTGCGCCGTCTCGGGGTGATCCCCATCTATCGGATCGAAGACATGCGAGACGGTAGACGGCCGAGCAACCGGAATTCGTTCGAGTACTGCGCGGACGTGTTGGACGCACACGGCGTGATTTGCATGTTCGCCGAGGGGCGCAGCCACGCGGAGCCACGCGTGCGGGATCTGCGCACGGGTACGGCGCGGATTGTGCTCGAAGCCGAGTCGCGCCGGGGCTACCGCTTGGGCGTGCGGCTGATCCCGGTAGGGCTGTATTTCCCGGAAGAGGACCGCTTCTTCAGTGATGGCGTGGTCGTGTTTGGGGAGGATCTGGCGCTCGCTCCATTCCTGGCGCAGCACCGCACGGATCCGGCGCGGGCGGTGCGAGCGCTGACTCTAGCGTTGCAGGACGCGATGCGAGCGCTGACGTTGCACGTGCCCGATCCGGGTTGGACGACGTTCGTCGGGCAGATGTACGACCTGACCCGCTGGAGTCCGACGCCGGAGGTTGTCGACCCGGCACTCGATCAGCTGCGGCTGCGGCAGGCGATCACGGCCGGGATCGAGCGTTACCGCTCGCAGCAGCCCGAGAATGCCCAGGAGTTCCGCGTTCGCGTCAGCCGCCTCTGGCGGCGCAGCGAAGCGTGGCGGCGGCACCGTTTACCCGCACGAGGGGAGGCCGCGCGTCGACGGGGGTTCTTCGCGCGGTTACGCGACGTGGTGGCGCTGCCGCTGGCGACGCTGGGCTTCGCTTACCACGCACCGCCGTATCTCGTGCCCAAGCTGTGGGCCCACTGGCTGGTGCCGAGCCGGGAGAAGAAAGCGTTCGTGAAGTTCCTGGTGGGGACGCCGACGTTCCTCGCCTGGTACGGCCTGACGCTACGCTGGCTGACGCGTCACGAGTCGGGCGAGGGGCGCAAGACGATCGCGGTGGCGTGGCTCGGCGCGGGCCCGCTGACTGGGATTTTGGCGCTGCGCATGCGAGCACATCGGCGTCGATGGCTGGACGCGTTTCGGGGCGTGGGACTGGAGTCGGATGTGCGGGTGGGGGCGGAGATCGCGTCACAGCGTGGCGAGCTGCTGTCCGAATTCGAGCCGTGGTTAGAGCAGCCGACCGAGCCCGAACCCGATTCAGCGCCGGACCCCGTGTCGGAGGCCGACAAGGGGTAAACCGCCTCGCGGGCACCGGTCTCTCATTAGCACGGGCATCTAGCACGAGCATCGACGATACTGCGCCAGCTTGTGGCCTATCAGGGCCGTCCGGTGCATTCGACGAAGGGACTCCTCATGGGCAATCGACTCGAAGGACGCGTGGCGGTCGTGACCGGCGCGGGACGCGGAATCGGCCGGGCGCACGCCCTGACGCTGGCCAGCGAAGGGGCCAAGATCGTCGTCAATGACCTGGGCGGTGGCCCCGGCGGGCAGACCGACGACGCCTCACAGGATCCGGCCGATGAGGTGGTGCAGACGATCAAGGACAGCGGCGGCGAGGCGGTCGCGGTCTACGACACGGTGGCGACGATGGAGGGTGGCGAGCACATCGTCCAGACGGCAATCGACGAGTTCGGCCGGCTCGACATCCTGATCAACAACGCGGGCATCCTGCGCGACCGCATGATCTATAACACGACCGAAGAGGAATGGGACATCGTGATTGCGGTGCACCTGAAGGGGCATTTCGCCTGCCTCAAGCCGGCCGCGCAGATCTTCCGCCAGCAACGCAGCGGGCGGATCGTGAACACGTCGTCGGAGTCGGCCTTGGGCAACATGGGGCAGGGCAACTACGCCGCGGCGAAGGAAGGCATCACGGGTCTGACGCGGGTGGCGGCACTGGACCTCGGTCGCTACGGGGTCACCTGCAATGGAATCCGCCCGCGCGCAGGGACGCGGTTGACGCTGAACCCAGAACTGCTGGAGCAGATGAAAAAGTCGCGCGAGATGGCGCAGGAGGGCGAGAGCAGCGACACGGCGGAAGCGCTGGGCGGCGGCATTGGCGGAGACCGGCTCAAGCCGGAGAACGTGGCGCCGTTCGTGACCTGGCTCTGCACCGACGAGGCGGCCAACATCAACGGTCGCTCGTTCCTGGTAGGCGGCAACGTAATCGGGCTCTACACAGAGCCGGTGCTGGAGTCGGCCATTTACAACCCCGAGGGGGACTGGAGCGTGGACTACATCTCACAGGTGGCGCAGGGGTCGTTTCTGGGGCAGATCAAGAACCCGGCGCCGGCTTCGTCGTAGTGGGGTCCTAGTCGAGCCGTAGCGGGCGATGCCAGTTTCGGTGCAGAGGCGAAGCGGGACAATTGATGAGTAAGGCGGGCCGTTTGGCTCGCCCAAGCGGATAGGGGATCTTCATGGTGGAGACGGCATCGACGACGTTGGAGTTCGCGGCCAACGGCGGCACGGCGAACGGGTATCTCGCGCATCCGAAATCGGGGGGGCCATACCCCGGGGTGGTCGTGATCCAGGAGTGGTGGGGGCTGAACGACAACATCAAGGACATCGCCAACCGCATCGCGGCGGAGGGCTACGTGGCGCTGGCGCCCGACCTCTACCACGGCGAGGTGGCGGCGGAGCCGGATCTGGCCCAGAAGTTGATGATGTCGCTTGTGCAGGAGCAGGCCGTCAAGGACATGAATGGGGCGGTCTCCGCGCTGCAGGCACGGGACGACGTCGTCTCGGACAAGATCGGGACGACGGGCTTCTGCATGGGTGGCGGACTGGCCCTGCTGTTGCACATGTCGAACAGCGCCGTGAAGGCCAGTGCGCCGTTCTACGGGGTCCCGATGGGCGACCTGGCCAACGTCTCCAACATTCAGGGCGGCGTGCTGGGGATCTACGCGGGCCTGGACGGGTTCGTGACGCAGGAATACGTCGACAAGGTGCAGGACGCACTCAACGACGCCAACGTGCCGAATGAGATCATCGTCTACGCGGACGCCGACCATGGCTTCTTCAACGACACCGGTGACGTGTTCAAGGCCGACGATGCCGCCGACTCCTGGGACAAGCTGAAGTCGTTCTTCGCGTCCAACCTGAGCTAACTACCGGCAGGCGAGTGGCCGACTCAGCAGGGCAGGGCATCGATGGCGATGCCTGGATAGGCTGCGCCAATGGGGAAACGAGTCGACACGGCGCTGTTCGAGGAGCGACTGGGCCGGATCTGCCTGGGGCCGCGCCCAGCGTTGCCCCGCAACCGGCGCGACAGGGCGATTCTCCTGTGCAGCGCGGTTCTGGGGCTGAACACAACCACGGTCTACGGCGAGCTGGAGATCAATCTCGCGTTGCAAGATTGGCGGCGGTTGGTCGCACCCGATCTGGGGGCGGACCACGTACAGCTACGCCGAGCTTTGGTCGATGAGGGATTCCTGGGTCGAACGCCAGACGGCCAGGCATACGTCGTGCTCGAGACCGGGGCCGGGATGGCGTTCACGTTTGATGCAGGGGTCACCGAACTAGACCCAGCAGCAATTGTGGCGGCTCGCAGACGTGTGATCGCGGCGCAAAAGGCGGCGCACCTGGCGCAACAGCGAAGCGGGCAATAACGATGGCGCGGATCAGGCCTTCGGGGGCGGATCGAGCGACCAGAGGCCGTAGCCGCCGCTCACAGCGATCACTTCGCCGGTGACGAAGCTGGCGAGGTCGGAGAGCAGGTAGGCGACGGCGCCGGCTACCTCCTCTGGCTGTCCCCAGCGACGTTGGACCGAGTGGTTGCGGGTCTTCTCGCGGTACCACTCGGGCAGATCGCCGATCATCGCGGTGTCGATGAAGCCGGGCGCGACTCCGTTGACACGGATCGGCGGATCGACGGCGAAGCCCCATTCGGCCGCCATCGATTTGGTCATCGCATCGATGGCGGCGCGGCTCATGGCGTAAACGCTGTTGCGCGGCAGTCCGGAGATCGACGAGACGGACGAGATCGAGACGATCGATCCACCGGCGCCGCGCCCGATCCAACGTCGCGCGACCGCTTGCGCGAGGAAAAACGTGCCGCGCTGGTTGATGTTGACGATCTCGTCGAACTGCTCGGGACTGATCCGCTCCGCCCGCTCGAGATTCGGGCTGACACCAGCCACGTTGACGAGGTCGGTCAGCTCGCCGCAAGCGGCTTCCACGCGGTCCAACACGGCATCGTGTGAGTCGATCTGTGCGACGTCAAGCGGGAAAGCGTGGGCCTTGTAGCCATCGTCGCGGATGGCTTGCGCGGCGGCTTCGATCTGGGACTCGGTGCGCGACGTCATCGCGACAGTCGCTCCGAGCTCGGCCAGCAGCTTGGCAGTCTCCAGCCCCATGCCACGGCCGGCGCCGCTAACAAGGATGGTGTGACCGTCGAGGGAGAAGGGGGCTGCCATTAGGTTCCTTTGCGGACGCTGACTGGAAGGGAGTGTGGAGCGGTTCCGCGCCGGGAGCAAGCTGAGCGGCACGCCGTGGATATACTCCGTCGGTGGCTGGCACGCTCTACATCGTGGCGACGCCGATCGGCAACCTTGAGGATCTGACGCCGCGGGCGGCGCGGATTCTTGGTGATGTCGATTTGATCGCGGCCGAAAATTCGGCGGTGGCGCGCAAATTGCTGCAGCACATCGGCGTCGCGCGGCGTCCCGTGCTCTACAACGACCGCAATCGAGCACGGACGTCGGGCCGGTTGCTGGCGGCGCTGGCGGACGACCAGGACGTGGCGCTGATCTGCGACGCGGGAACGCCGGGCTTGTCGGACCCCGGCCAGGATCTCGTGCGGCTGGCGCGCGCGGCCGGATCAACGGTCGTGCCGGTGGCGGGGCCATCCACCGTAGCGGCACTCATTTCCGTCGCGGGCGTCTGGGGCACGACCTTCCGTTCGATGGGCTTCCCACCGCGCAAGGCTGGGGAGCGGCGACGGGCGTTCGAACGGATCGGGGAGCTGGGCGAGCCGACGATCGTGTTCGAGTCGCCGCACCGGGTCCAGGCCACCCTCGCGGAGTTGGCGGAACTGCTGCCGGAGGCACGGCTGGTCGTGGGGCGCGAACTGACCAAGCTTCACGAAGAGGTCTGGGAGGGGAGCCCATCGCAGGCGGTGGCGCACTTCACGTCGCCGCGGGGGGAGTTCGCGCTGTTCGTGCTGCCGGCGGCGGTCCAGGAGCCGCGCTGGGAGGAAGAGGAAGTCGTGGCGGGGCTGCGTCGGGAGTTGGCGGCGGGGTCGAGCCGGCGGGATGCGGCATCCGCGGTGGCGAAGGAGTCGGGCTGGGCGCGTCGCGACGTGTATTCGTTGGTCGGGTCGCTGAGCTAAGGGGCGCTGGACCTCGATGACGGACGTTAGAAATCGCCGTTGCTACACTCGGCATACCGCCGCCGGGCGCAATCGGCGTCGGACAGAAACGCTAGTGAGGCTCCGTTGAGCGAGACGATTCTCGTGGCCGTGGCCTGGCCCTATGCCAACGGCCCCATTCATCATGGGCAGTTGGGCGGCGCCTATCTGCCGGCCGACATCTTTGCCCGCTACCACCGGTTGTGCGGAAACCGCGT
>CAUYZA010000020.1:0-18538 GCA_963577225.1 Dehalococcoidia bacterium
CGGAAGCACGTAGCGCAGCAACGCGCGCAGAGGATTGCGCGGCGCCCCCCGGCCCAGCCGTGCAAGGCGGGAGCCAACGTCAGGGGTGACGATTCGATGCTGTTCGGAAACTTTTGCGTCCACGAGGTACTACTACTGGTCGATGTCTATCCGCGTTCAGGTCCAACCCTAGAGATGGTCAGGTCAGCGGTGCAAGCCGGGGATGTAAGGGCTTAACGGCTGCTTTACTGACCTGTGGACAAACGGGATCTGGGGGCGTGGAGGTTGCAGCGGAGCGTGCGGGGACGAGGCGTTCGATCGCGCGGGGAACGCCAGCGCAGGCATCGCACGAACGGGAAGGCATCGAGGGCCCGGTCGCGCGGGCGGCGGGCAGCTCTCAGAGCGCTCGAACCACTGGCGACGGGCCGTGGGGCACTTCGAGCCGCCCAGGGACAAGCAGGCACGCGTGGCAAGGCGCCCAAGGTCTGTTGGGTCCTTCGCGGGCTCCACGGGATCCCGCTTTCGCTCGCCGGGAGGGCGATACCGCCACCAACGTGGGAGAGATCGCACCAGCGACGACCCCGCGGGGCGGGCGAGGCCCCGGCAAATCGTTTGTAAATCACATCATAAGTTGACCGTTCGCATCGGATTTCGTCGGATTTGCGCTTGACAGCGCTGCGCGCGCTACGCAGAATGTGCATGAAATCACAAACGCCTGTGAGACGATTCACAGTGCAGTTGAAGCGAGGAAAAACGCCGAATTCGCAGTGGCTGGCGTCGCTCACCGGGGGTGTGAGGGAAGCACAGCCAGAACGCGAAGCGGGGGACCCAAACGGCATGATGGGGTGAATCTCGCGATTCGGCCGGACCGGGCGCGAGACGGGTAGCCTTCTTGGCCCGAACCCGACAGCTAACCCCGCAGGCATGTGAGAAGGGGGGTCGGCGGACACCCGACCGTCGGCACTAAGGAGCCACCCAAAAATGACGACTGGAATTACGGCTGGGGCGCCCCAGGCCCCCACCAAGTGCCCGCGCTGCAGCGGCCCGATGCTGGCCGAGTCCGATGCGCACGGCATCTTTGGCACCTGTCTGGCCTGCGGACACGTGCACGAAACCCGCGTCATCACCGTCGCCGAACTCGAGGCGGAGCAGGCGGTCGAAAAGGGTCGGCAGCGCCGGCGTCAGCCGTCGCACGGCAAGCTGCGCCTCTAGCCTTCGCCTTCCCCTACGCGCCCCTGAGCCGGGGGCCGCGCCAGCTTTCGTTGGTCCTCGAGCCCCTTCGGGCTCCATCCCTCCCAACCCCGCGACGGAACCCCCTCTTTCTCAGCTTTTTCCGTCATGGACCCAGCGTCGTTGTGCGCTGGGTCGTCGTGCGCGCCAACGGGCGCTAGCCAGCCGTCGATCCCGCGAATCGCCCCCACTCAACGCTTAGGTCGAGTCGGATCAGGCCGCTGGAGTGGCGGGCAAACGCGTGCCGAGCCTAGGCGATGCAGGGAAGGCGGGGCGGGCAAACGGCCGCCAGATGTAGGGATCCCGAAGTCGACGCGTAGGGAAAATGCTGATGTCCGCTGGGACGGCTGGAGGCGGAGAATGCCTGCATCGACAGCAAACGGGCCTTTCGTAGCGGGAATAGCCCGTAGAGGGGAAGCGACTTCTGATGGCCGTATGTCAACACCACTGGATCCTGCGACAGTCGAAGGACGCGATCATCCACGGACGCTGCAAGAAGTGCGATCGTGAGCGGATTTTCCCCGCGCGGCTTGATGGCACGGATCGCGGTAACGATTACCTGGAACTGACGTCGAACGGGGGCGGGGGCCGATCCGGCCTTCGCGTGGGAACCGATGTTGGTGCGCGCGCCGCGTAAAGCCGGAGTGAAACTGCGTTGGGGGGCGTTTGACCAGCGATCCGGCGCAGCTAAAGTGGCGGCCCTTTGAATAGGGCGCCAGTCATGAGCGGAACCACCCGAGTCAGACTCGGGTAGAACGGGTTGGCACCTTGGACGCCGCAAAGACGACGACAACGAATGCGCAGAGCGGCCCGCAGTCTGGGACTGCGGTAAGCGGCGCCACACAACAGCGAACCAGGCGACATCGGGTGAGCGTCCTGATCGTGGACGACCACGCGGTGCTGCGCCAGGCGCTGCGGTTGCTGCTGGAAAGCCACGATGAGATCGAGGTCGTGGGCGACGTGTCCAACGGCCGCGAAGCGGCGGCGGTGGCGGCGGAACTGCTACCGGACGTCGTGCTGATGGACGTGATCATGCCGGGCCTGAACGGGCTGGACGCGACGCGACAGATTCGCAAGCGCTGTCCCAACACGCGGGTGCTGATCCTCTCCGGCTACGAGGAGGAGGAACAGATCATCGACGCGCTCCGGGCCGAGGCGAACGGCTATCTGGTCAAGGAATCGGACATTGGCGAGCTGCTGCTGGCGATCCAAGCGGTGGCACGAGGCAACCACTACTTCTCCTCGTCGCTCTCCGAGCGCGAAGAGAGCGCCGACTTCCTGATGCGGGCGCGCAGCGGCGACACCAAGACGGGCTATGACCGGCTGACGGACCGCGAGCGCGAAGTGCCGCAGCTGATCGCCGAGGGGCACTCGAACCAGTCGATCGCGGGGGAGCTAGTGATCTCCGTGAAGACCGTCGAAGCGCACAAGGCGCACATCATGAGCACGCTGAGCGCGCGCAATCGCACGGACCTGATCCGCTACGCAATCCGGCGCGGGATCATCGGCCTGGAGCCGACGCCGGAACTGCGAGCGGGCTAATGACGAGCGACCCTGCGAGTGTCGTGCAGACGGCCGCCGATCTCCTGGCGTTCCCATCGCCGCCTCCTGGCTGGCTCGGGGCGCAGCTGCAACGGCTGCAACGGCTGCTCGATCTGCAGCTCGAACACTCCGAGAACCTCAATCCGGGTGGCCGGCGTCTGCTCAATCACGCGATCTTTGTGACGTACGTCGATTGTGTGGACTCCGGCGGCAGCGATGCGGCGCGCGAGATCCTGCGTGGCGACCGGATCCCCGAACGGGCCACGACTCCCGCGACGCCGCCGACCACTTGATCCCCCACCCAGAGAGCAAATTCCGTGAACCGCCCGGCAGGCCCGGGCGGTTTCGCGGTGGGCGCACTGAACGGAACGCCCATCTGGGGCGGTACAGCAGTGCGGCTGCGGACCCGGCGTCGTGCGGTCGATGATTGGGCAACAGCGCAGCCCAACGGCGCACGCGGCGCGAGCCGGCCGGCCCCGAAGGAGCGACGGATGGTGGTTCTCACGCGAAAAACCGACGAGGGGATCGTGCTCGATCACGACATCGTCGTACGGGTGCTCTCGATCGATGGAGAACGTGTGAAGCTCGGCATCACGGCCCCGGAGTCGATTCTGGTGCTGCGCGGAGGAACTCTGCGACGCCGACGACGACAAGCACACCACCGCCCGAATCGACGAGATCGCGCGGCTGCGTGGGTCACTGCAGGAGCGCCGGCAGCGCAAGGCGCAGTAGCCACCCCGCCTCGAGTGCGAGACGAGCAAATCCGGGTGGCCGTTGGCCGCCCTTTCTCATTCTTGTTGCCGCGTGCCCGTTAGTCGACATGCCAGTCTTCGGCGTACATGCGCAGGCCGAGCTTGGCCGCGATGGCGCGTGACGCGTGATGCGTGATGCGTGACGCGTGACGCGTGACGCGTGACGCGTGACGCGACGTTGTCCCAGGTCGTGCCGTACATGGGCAGTACCCCATCCCGCTGAAACAGTCGCGCCCAGGCGGCGACAACCGCCGTCGCGTGACCGCGGCGGCGCTGGTTCAGGTTGGTCTCAACCCCAGCTTCCGCTGCCCCGGCACCCCTGGCCGGCGAGTGGCAGACGGAGACAGCCTGGTCGTTCACGAAGCACGCAGTGATCGGATGCTCCGTGGGGAGGACATCGCGGACCCAGCGCAAGGAACCCTGAAAGCGCGCATCGGCGGAGGGGTGCATGACATGCTCCGCATTCGCCGCGAGGGGCGCGGATACGGGCCGCGTGAAGACGAGCGCCGGCCCGCGGGAGAGGTTGCGGAGGGCCGACTGGCGCGAGAGCGTGTGCTCGATCTGGGGTGGGCGTGGGACCGCCATGTCGCCAGCGGGCAAGGCGGGTTCTTGGGCCAGGATCTCGCCGAGCCGCTGCGCTTCTGCTTCGCCGAGGGTCGCGCCGAGGAGCCAGAGATTGCCCACGGCAGTGCGCACCAGATGAATCCGAGGCGCCGGCACGTCGGCGCTGCGGTAGACGATGCGTCCGGCATCGTCGGTCTCGTAAAGGGTCTCCAGATGCAGCTCTGCCAGGGCAAGCGGCGAGGCAGTCACCGAGTCAAGCACGCCCGGGACCACGCGACCATGTCTCCGGAGCGGGCGGCGGCACACGCCGGGCTGGGTCAGGTTCACTCATGAGCCCCACGGCGTTGCCGTCCGGATCCTCCACGATCGCGTAGCGGGAGCCCCAGAAGGTGTCGTAGGGCGCCTGTTGCGAGGGGGATCCGGCCGCCGCAAGCGCGGCGAAGCGAGCGCCACCTCGTCGCGCGAGTCAAGCCGGAAGCTGATCACACCTCCTGGGCGCCCGGAGCGGCCGGGCCAGCCGCGATTCCGCGTAGCGGCGAACTCGCTGCTGTCGAGATCGAAGTCGAGACCTGGGGGGAGGATCGCGCTGCGGTGATGATCGGCCCACTCCGCTGGGGAGGGCTGAAAGGTCAATCCGAGTAGTTCGTAGAAGGCGACGCTGGCCTCCATGTCCGACACGACGGGGTTGACCTGATCGAGAACGGGACCGTCGTGGGGCACGTGCTGACCTCGCTGATTAGTCGACTCGTGCTCACGCGAGCGGCGGCGTAGGACCTTCCCCTACGGGAAGACGCTCGAGCCGACGATACTTTGCTGGACCGATATCCTGCGAGCAACCGCGTGGAGCGCGGGTCGTCGCTTGACGCGGAGGAGTGCGATGAGCACCACGCCGCAGGATCGCCGAAAACGGACGGATGCGCCGCCGGGGGATACTACGCTCGAGGGGGCGGAAGCCCCGGACGTCGACGAAACGACCGCAGCGCCGCCAGGCGATGAGTGCGAGGGGCAACCCGTGAACACGACCGACGACCTGCGCACCCGCAAGATCTTCGAACTGCGGAACAAGATCGCCAGCGGCGACTACGAGATCGACGCGGAGACGATCGCGAAGCGCATTGTGGACGATATCTAGGGCCGGTCGGACGGGGTCGAGGGTCACCACCGGGCAGCCACGGCTGATATCCTGACACGCGGCGGACGCGCTGAGCGCCCGTCGGCGAGGCGGGTGTGTTGGCGATTCGCGAGTACAAAAAGGCCAAGAAGTGCCAGCTTGGGGGGCGGCTACGCGGCTGCCGCCGGCCCTTGGCCGGGCAGTGTCAGTACTGCGCGCGCGGCTTCTGCGATCACCACGGAGACCAGTTTGGCGGGCGCCAGGAAGTCTGCCAGCGCGAGTCATGCCAGGCCAAGAAAAACGATCTGCTGGCGTACGAGCAATTCAAAGTCGACGCGGCAGCGCGCAACGATACGAACCGCTGCGGCATCCATCCCTGTGAAGTGAGCCCCAAGACCGTCTGCGAGCGCTGCAGCGCTCACTACTGCATCGAACATCTGAAGCAGCACGTGGTGGAGGTCGTACGCGGCTTCGAGCGGGCGCCGGAGATGCTGAGCCTCTGCACCTATTGCGTGGCAAGAATCGGCGTCTGGGACCAGGAGTAGCGCAGGCGGCAGCGCGAGCCTATGCGCCGCGCCATTCGCGCCAGGCGCTCAGGATCTCGGCGTCGAAGGGGAAGGCCGGCGGGGGCAACTGCTCGGCAGCGAAGAAGGCGACCTCGAGCGCCTCGCTGCCAGCTTCGAGCGCACCGCCGCAGGGATGGCCCGCGAAGACGATGAAGACGACAGGATCGCCCTCGCGCGAGTAGACGCCCAGCAGTGCATCGAGTTCGACCTCCAGCCCGGTCTCCTCGCGCAACTCGCGGCGTGCAGCCACCCGTATTTCTTCGCCGCGGTCGACGAAGCCACTGGGAAACGCCCAGCGGCCCATGGCGGGCTGGTGGGCTCGCTTCGTGTAGAGCAGACGGCCAGCTTCGTCGCTGACAAGTACACCGACGGCCACCTTGGGGTCGGCGAAGTGGATGAAGTGGCAGTTGGGGCAGGACGGACGTCGCTGGCCGTGCTCCTCCCGCAACTGCAGCGCCGTTGCGCAGAGCGGACAGTACTGGGGCGTCAGATCGGGCACGGAAGCGATTGTCCTGGAGGGGCGTTCAGAAGGGCAGGATGAGCCGTGAGAAGCGCTCGTAGTAGCGGCCGTCCTCGTCCTTCCAGCGTTTGCGGACCATCTCGGCGAACTGGTCGCCGCGGTCGCCGAATTGCGATTCGTGCTTCTGCAAGGCTTCGACCTTGGTTTCGATCACGTCCGTCACGTCCACATCGAAGTTGGGCTCGTCGGAGCCCCAGAAGTAGATCTCGCGGACGTTGTGCGTCTCCAACCCCTCCATGAGGTGCTCGGGGAAGTTGAGATGGTCGCGCGCGGTGGGGTAGACGGCGTCGGTCGAAAGCTCGCCAGTGTTGCGATGGTCGCGATGGTTGATGGCGCCCATGTACTCGGCGTCTTCGCCCTCGATCGCGCGCAGCCAGGAGCGATGCACCATCTCCGGCGTGTGGGTAAAAACCGCATCCGGCTTGAGGCGGCGGATCTCACGCACGATTTTGCCCAGGATTTCGCGGTCGTAATCGAGCTCGCCATCTTCGCCGCCCAAGAACGTGCAGCTGCTGACGCCGAGGTGCACAGCGGCGTTGCGCTGCTCTTGCTCGCGCATGGGCACGAGCCGCTCGCGGGTCATGTCGCGGTCGCCGGTGCCCTTGGCGCCGTTGGTGCAGATGAGGTAGTGGAACTCCCAGCCGTCGCGGGTGTAGAGCGCGGCTGTGCCGCCAGCGCCAAAGTCGGGGTCATCGGGGTGAGCGGCGATCACGAGTGCGATCCGCGTCTCGGCGTCGTTGGACATGCAGCTGATGCTTCCTTGGTAGCGGAGCGGCGGTTGAGTCCGAACAGTGTAAGTACGGCGGCCCATTCGACCGGTCTCGTCCGCCCCCGGTCGTGCGTCTCAGCGACGCGCGGTTGACATAGACCAGCCGTCTGGGTGATAGTTCGGGAGACCCGTCTAGAACACGTGTTCCACGCGTGAACAGATGTGAAGAGCGTGGATAGTTCTCGCGAGGTCCCGCGAGCGGGAGGACCCATGAAGAAAATGTCCGACAAGCAGGAACGGATTCTCGCGTTCCTGGGGGATTTTCTGGCAGAGCATGACTACCCGCCCAGCATCCGCGACATCCAAGCGGGCTGCAGCATCTCCTCCACCTCGGTGGTGGACTACAACCTGAAGGCGCTCGAGGTCCAGGGCCGCATCCGGCGTGATCGCGAGATCTCGCGCGGCATCGTGCTGCTGGACGAGAGCGGCCGAGACGCGGTGCACGGCAGCGGCGGCGCGGTGGTGCGCCTGCACATCCTGGGCACGATCGCGGCCGGGCAGCCGCTGCCAATCCCGACCGAAGAGGGGCTGGCCGTGGGCGATTCCGACGAGACGATCAACGTCACGTCGGACATGATCAACGGGCACGATCCGGAGTCGTTGTTCGCGTTACGGGTGAAGGGCAGCTCCATGATCGACGCGCTGATCAACGATGGAGACATCGTCGTGATGGAGCCAGCACGGGACGTGAACGACGGGGAGATGGCGGCCGTCTATCTCAAAGCCGAGAACGAGGTCACGCTGAAGAAGTTCTATCGCGACGGTGAGCAGGTCCGGCTGCAGCCGATGAACCAGACGATGGAGCCGATCTACACGCCTGCGGCGAACGTCGAAGTGCAAGGGCGCGTCGTCACGGCGATCCGCTCGCTCTGACCCGGGCACGGCGGCGCGACACTCCACGGAAAGCCCGAGTGGGCGGATGAAGCCCACGCTGGCACCGGATTCGCCATACTCCCGGTACAGCAAACGGTGCCTAGCTGGCGCGCGCTCAGGCTCGTGCGAGGTCATCCGATGCCACCGCTGCTTGAAATCCACGACTTGAGCGTGGAGTACCGGATCAGGGAAGGCACGGTGCGTGCGGTGCGCGGCGTCAACTTGCGCCTCGAGCCCGGAGAGATCCTCGCGCTGGTGGGGGAAAGCGGAGCGGGCAAGACCACCGTGGGCCTGTCGATTCTGGGAATGTTGCCGCGGCAGGCCGAGATCACGACGGGAGGCATCCGTCTGGCCGGGCGTGACCTGGCGCAGATCTCCAAGGAGGAACTGCGTGAGGTTCGCGGCGCCGCGATCTCGATGATCTTTCAGGATCCGGTGGCCGGGCTGAATCCCATCGTCCCGGTGGGCAAACAGGTGGAAGAGGTGGTGGCAAGCCACCGCGCTGTCAGCAACCACGACGCGCGCGAACTGGCGCTCGATGCTCTGGCCTCGATGCGGCTGCCCGACCCGGACCGAATCGCCAAGGCCTTCCCGGGCGAGCAGTCCGGGGGCATGTGCCAGCGCGTGATGATCGCGATCGCGACGGTACTCGACCCGCAGGTGCTGATCGCCGACGAACCGACGGCGGCGCTGGATGTGACGATCCAAGCGCAGATCCTGGAGGAACTGGAGCGCCTGCGTCGGGACCGTGGCACGGCGATCCTCCTGATCACGCACGACATGGGCGTCGTGGCGCAGACGGCCGATCGGGTGACGGTGATGTACGCGGGCTCGGTCGCCGAGAGCGGCGACATCCAAGGGATCTTCAAGAGCCCGCGCCATCCGTACACCTCGGCGGTGCTGGACACGTTGCCGCCGATGGACCGGAAGCGCCAGAGACGGCTACCCCAGATCGCCGGGTCGCCCCCGGACCTGACCAAGTGGGACGGCAAGTGCGCGTATCTGTCGCGCTGCCCCAAGGCGCTCACTATCTGCCGCACGGACGACGAACCCCTGCTGGCTTCCGTGGAAGGGTCCAACGCCGGCCACACCGCCGCGTGCTACAACCCGGTGGCGATAGAGAGTTTCTAGGCCGCGACGCCCTGCGCCAGTTCACTGATCAGCAGCTCCACCGCGAGGTCCTGGTTCATGCCGCCGTCACGGCCTTGCCAGTAATTCTGGATCGCCACCTCGGCTTCCAAGACGCGGCCGATGCCGGCGTCGGCGGCGGCCTGGTCGAAGCGACGGGCCTGCGCAACCGCGCGTTCGGCCACGAACGACTGCACCCCCAAGGCCGACTGGACCTCACGCTCGCCACCGCCGGCATCAAGGACCTCGCGCGCCGCCGCGATCATGCGGTATTGGCGGGCCAACATCGTGATGATGCGGCGAGCGTCGATTCCCTCGGCGCGCAGGCGCTCGAGTGCATGGAGCGCCCGCGTGGGGCGGCCTTCCGCGACCGCGTCGACGAGCTGGAAGATGTTTCCCTCGCGGCTCAGGGCGACGAGCGAATCGACGATCGCATCATCCACGACATCGTCGCCAGCGTAGAGCTTGAGCTTCTCCAGTTCGCCGGCCAGGACCCATAGATCGCGGCCGACGAGCTGCACCAAGCGCCTCTCCGCCTGCGACGTGAGTTGTACGCCGAGCGCGCGCGCGCGCTGGCGTACCCAGGTGGGAACCTCGCGTTCTCGCGGCAGGCTAAAGTCGCGGACGTCGCCGCCCGCCTCTTCGACGGCGCGGCGGAGCGCATTGGCCCCCGTCAGCTTCGCGTCCAAGAAGACCAGCACAGTCGTGGACGGCACGCCTTGGAGGAGCTCGCTCAGCGACTCCCACTCGCCCAGCGATCGACGCCGCCCGCCCCCGCTCATGCGGGCGCCCAGTCCGTCCACGCGGACCATGCGAAAGTCGGCCAAGAAGGGCACGGTCAAGATGGCCGTCTCCAGCTCACTGCGAGAGGTGCGAGCGCCGTCCAGCGCGATCGTATTCGCGGCCAGCGCGCCATCGGCGTCGTACTGGGCGCGGAGGGCGTCGTACGCCTCCTGACGCGCGAAGCTGTTCTCGCCGCTGAGCAAGACGATCATGGAGACAGGGTATCGCTGGGCGACGGTTGCAGAGTGGCCCGCAAGGCGGGGTCGACCGTAACGAGGGCGAACCGTGGCTCAATATCGTTAGACATCCTGACGCCACACTTTGGGGCCGCCCGACATGGCGGCGGCGAGTGAGAAGACTTCCAAACGCCAGGGGGTCAGCTTGAGCACGCCGATCTCCGGGTCCGTGGCCCCCCCGGGAAAGAACTGGGCGGGGTCGTAGCCGTACGGCTCGGGTTGCGACTTGAACAGCTTCCAGACGCGCTGTTTCTCCTCCACCTCGTCGATGATCTCCGCTTTGCACTCGACGTAGACCTGGTTGGCGGCCGGGTTGACGCCCTCCAGGTCCACGTAGCAGAGCGCCACGTATGGTGACTGCTGTTCCAAGTGCTTGACCTTGAGCGCGCCGCGGGCGGTGATGACGAAGCCGGTCGCGCCCTCCCACATGGGATGGACGATGCGGGTGCGCGGGCGGCCCCGGCGGTCAATCGTCGTCATCGAGGGCCAGATGATCTTGCTAACCACAGCCTGGAAGTCGGCTTCGAGGTCGGCGAAGGTTTGGACGTCGGGCATTGGATCTCCTCTCGTTCGCTCTTGCCGGCTAAGGCCGGACGCGGCGGATCATAGCCAAGAACGCGGAAGGGCTTAGTCGCGCCGAGTGCAGCAATCCCCGGGCGGCGCGCCGGCGGCGGTTGGGGCGTAGATTGGTACCGGTCCATGCCTGCAGTGACGGGGAGCACCATGCCGGACGACACGTGGAACCCGCAGCAGTACGAGCTTTTTCGCGACGAGCGCAGCCGACCCTTCTTCGATCTGGCGGCCATGGTGCAGCCCCGGCCCGGTATGCGCGTGCTCGATCTGGGCTGCGGCTCGGGGCGGCTCACGGCCTGGCTGCACGAGACACTGAGGGCCGCTGAGACGCTGGGGATCGATTCTTCGCCGTCGATGATGGGGGAGACGGCTGAGCACGCGGGCAACGGGCTGCGGTTCGAGGAAGCCGAGATCGCCACGTTTGAGCCAGATCAGCCCTTCGACCTGGTCTTCAGTAACGCCGCGCTGCAGTGGCTGCCGGATCATGAGGTGTTGGTTCCACGCATCGCGGGCTGGCTGGCGCCGGGGGGGCAGCTGGCCGTGCAGATGCCGGCCAACTTCAGCCATCCCTCGCACCGGACCGCTGCCGAACTGGCCCAGACCCCACCTTTCGCAGAGGCCTTAGACGGCTGGGTGCGGCACGACCCGGTGCTGGGGCCGGAGCAGTATGCAGTCCTGTTGTCGGAGGCGGGGCTGCGTGGGCCGGACGAACCACCCTCGCCCCTGGTGCGGCTGCAGGTCTATCTGCACGAGCTGCCGACAGCGCTGCACGTCCTGGAGTGGGTCAAGGGGAGCCTGCTGACCGCTTACGAGCGACGGATGCCGCCGTCGCTCTTTCCCGAGTTCCTCGCTCAGTACGAGGCGCGTTTGCGTATCGAGCTGGGCGATGAGTCGCCCTACCTCTACCCCTTCCGACGTTTGCTTTTCTGGGCGCGCCGGCCGCGCGACGGCGATTTGGCCTGAGCGCGCGGGCGGGACTTCGCGCGACGTTGCCTCCGTTTGGGCGGTGTTGGGGGCGGCGCGGGTGCGGTTTGCTCCTCGGTGGCGCGCGGAACTATCCCACGATCACGTGCTTCCAGCGCAACATTCGTGCGATTCCTGACGTTCCACTTGATCATGACGTTCGCGAGATGTCGTTTGACCGTGGCGATGGAGACACCGAGCGCGTCTGCAATCTCCAGGTTGTTTGCCCCTTGGCCGCGAGTTGGACCACGTCCTCTTTGCGTTGCGTCGGTTCGCGTCGATCCATGCCAGAACTGTAGCCAGCGCAGAAACTACCGGCGTCGTCCATCCGGCCATGCCGAAAGGTGTAGATATCCGATAACTGCGGTATTGCTCGCCATACGCCTCGTCCCGCAGAACGGAAATCGCTACAGAACCCGGCGCCAGATCAGGCGTCGGTGGTCTCAATGGACATGATGATCAGATCGTGCTTGGCTCCGGAGCGGTCGCGCACATGACGCTGAAGCACCGCTTCGCAGTCGAAGCCGAAGTCTTCGAACAACTTGCGCGCTCCGGCCTGAACGTCCGGCATCTGCGCGACGACTTTATGTGCGCCCATGGCGTATGCGAGCGAGAGCGCTTCCCGCACCATCGCCCGCCCCAGGCCCTGGCGCGGGCCTCCGCGTCGACCAGGACACGCAGCTCGCGGACGTGGCTGGTCCAGCCGACGTCGCCGCGGTCGATGCTGGCATAGGCGGCCATGCCGGTGCCGGCTTGTGCGACCAGGACGGTGATCTGCCCCGCGGCTGCGCGCGCCAGCCATTCGTCGACGACCTCCGGCCGGGTCAGGTCGCGACGCAGGTACAAGAGATCCTCTGGCGGCTGGCGGCGGGCCAGATCGACGATGGCGTCACGATCGGCGGGGGCGATCAGACGGAGCACGAGCGACGCGTCGCCCAGATGCAGTGTGAGGGGATAGCGCGTCAGCGGGTCAGAGTCGGTTGGGTTGACCATGGGGCGAAAGCCCGCTTCCGCGCTGCGGCTCTCAAGGGGATGTCGGGCGGCCTGCTGGGGCGGGCGTGCGCCGGGAGGGGCGATTATCGCCGACGCATCTCGCGGACCGCGACCTTGTCAGTACTCATCGGGTCTTCGGCTTGGGCCGCCAAGGCGGGATGCACGCGCGGCAGCCGGTCGACGCCGACTGAAGCGAGCCGCTCGAGGTAGTCGCTTAACTGGCGCTCGCGCAGCGTCTTGAGCTTCTCGACACCAGCCGCCGCCGCCTCCACGCCGCCGCCCAACAGAACCACGAGCGCTTCGCGGTCGGCCCCAGAGAGACGCAGTTCGTTGACCAGGGCCGCTTCGCCGCGGCTGAAGTAGGTCATCAGCTTGCGGTCACCGTCAGGGTGGTAGCGCCCGAACCACTCGGTGTGGCGCAGGCCGAACTCGAGATGGCGGCGGGAGTCCTGTGCCAGGAGTTCGAACATGCGGCGTTCAAGGTCGGTCTGGACCCATTCGGAGGCGGACTCAAACATCGTCAATTCGTAGGACTTATAGACAACGTTGAGTGCGGTCAGCATGTCGGTGAAGCGCAGTCCGCCGTACCACCCGCGATAGATCTGGCCGATCGGCGCCTGACCCAAGCCACCGCCGTTAGAGAGGGCGCGCTTGCGCAGAACTTCCACCTTGCGCCCGGCGTCGTAGACCTGGGTGGCGAGGAAGAGCTTGACCTCGTGGTAGCCGTAGCTGATCTCTTCCAGCCATCGGCTGATGATCTTCTGCTCAACCAGGCCGTTGTTGCTGTAGGAGGTGCAGATCTGGCAGACGGCCTTCTCCATCTCTTCGGGCAGGTCGGCGAGGCCGCCTTCCCAGTCGAGATCCGTAGCGGGCACCCAGCGGTCGCGGATGGCGTCCTCGTAGAGCACGTCGGCGCCTTCGGCCCAGACTTCGGACTTATCGAAGATCGAGTAGCTGGCGGGCAAGATCGGTCCGGGCAGGGCCTCGGTCCCGCGCGGCGTGTCGTTCTCGGAACTCCAGTGATCGGGGACGACGCCGTACGACTTGATGTTGATGTCGGAGAGCAGCATGCCCTCTGCGCTGGGCGTGGCTCGGACGCCGGTCTCGGCCGGCGTGTTGAGAATGTCGAGCGGAGCCTTGGCGAAGGGGTTGTCTGGGTCGCGCTCCAGGAAGTCGAGCCAGCCCGCGATGCGGTCGGGGGTGATCGTGGAGCGACTCAGGTTCTTGACTTGGACGTCGGTGGCGGTGGAGGCCTCGATCCGGGCGATCAGCTCATCGGACCAGCCGCGCTGACGGACACGGGCCTGTGTTTCGCGGGAGAGTTCCATCGTGACCTCAGCTTCTCGCGTAGGTATTGCGCGGCCGAGTGCGCCGCTCGTGAGTCCAATGCCGGCCTGCGTCCGGATCTAGGCAGCGTCGCCCAGCAACTCCCGGATCTCCGGCGCCATGCGCTCGGTGCGATCGATCCCGATCACCTTGCAGCGGTGCGCGTACTCCAGGAACTGCTTGCGGCGCATCTGCTGCACCATCTTGTAGCCCTCATCGAGGTGCTCGATGCCGCCGCCGGCCAGGATCGCCAGCGCTTCGCCGGTGAGTGGGTTGGTCGTCAGCGAGGCCTGCTGCGAGCCGGCCGTCGTGGCCTCCTGCAGGTCGAGCAGGTGATGCAACTGTTCGGCCCGGTGTGGCTCGGTCTCCACGACGTACTTGAGGTGCGTCACGCCGAAGGCCAGGTGGCGGCTCTCGTCCTGGGCGCTGAGGCGGAAGATGCGCTTCTCGGCTTCGTTCTGCGCGATCAACTCGCCCATGCGGAACAGCGTCTGGACCAACCCCTCGCCGAAGAGATGCAGCAGTGCGGTCATCTCGGTGAAGTCATCCGTCTGCAGCAGTTGCACGGCGCCAAGGCCGGCACCGGACATGCCACCGCCGTTGGCGAGGATGCGCTTGCGAAAGACGTCGAGGTGCCGCGCTTCGTCCATCACCTGCGTGCCAAGGAAGAGCTGCGACTCGAAGTAGTCGGGATGGATCTGTTCCAGGAAGCGGCCCGGCACATCGCCGGCAATGAATTCGACCTGCGTGAGGAAGGTGCCCAGAGTGCACATCGCCCGTTCGAGATCGTCCGGCAGCGGCTTGATTGTGCCCCAAGGAATGTCGCGGGTGCTGGACCACTGACGCTGGACGGCCTCTTCATAGAGCAGCATGCAGCTCTCGGTCCAGACATCGGACTTGGAAGTGTACTGCACGGAGCCACGCGGCGAGCGGGCGTCCGGCTGCGAGCCGCGCGGGGCCCAACTCGGGTCGCGCGCCTCGTCTCGGTCGTCGACGCCGTAGCTGAGGGCGTTGATGTTCTGCAAGGTGAGGCCGTTGCGGCCGGCGTCGAAAGTGATGCCTTGTTCGGTGTCGACGTTGAGCCAGTCCAAGCTGAGGCCCGACTCAAGCGTGTTCATCTCTGCCATCAAGATTCTCCCTTGAGGAACATTGCCTCAGAATTACCCACGACCGTACCTGTTGGCTGAGAGGCTGGCAATGGACAGCCGCGACCGGGCGCGGTCTTATCGATCATCGGCGAGCGAGGCCCAGAAGCCACGCTCCGCGTCAGCGGGGGCCTTTTCGACGCGGAATTCGCGGTCGAGATGCATCGTGGAGCGGTCTCCAGCATCGTAGGCGGACCATTCAGGCAGGTCAGGCGGTTGGGATCACCGTTACTCGCGAAGGCGATGTAGATCGCCATCATGCGCTCGCTGAGGGCATCGGCGTCTGGGCCGGAGCCGCAGAACTCGGACATGTTGTCGACGCCGGTGGTGCCCCAAATGAAGGGAATATCCAGCGAGTGGCAGGACCCGAGCCGTCCGTCGAGGGCGGGCGAGGGGTAGCTGAAGAGATAGGCCCAGGTCTGCGGCGTGTGCGCGGCGTGAAGCTCGGCGGTGCGAATGGCGGGCCAACGGAACATCGCGTCGGTGCCGATCGCGTTGTGGATGGCGAAGGGTTCGACGGATTCGCCGCGCGCGGCTCGCGGTAGACGGCGAGGCCTTCTTCGCTCCGCTCGCCAAACTTGGCGCGCGTCTCGTCGAGCAGACGGGCATCGTCGAAGCTGGCGTAAGCCTCGTTAGTGGCGGTGAAGAGATTCCATTCGTCGCGGCAGTTGCCGATCAGCAGCGGCATGCCCTGCGTGTGGTCGCCGCGGCCGATCGGACCGGCGGCGTCTTCCTTGATCAGGTCGCCGTCCAGCACCGGCCCCCAGCGCAGATCGCTCAACTCCTGCTGGAGCTCAAGAATCGACTCGGCCGGGACGTCGCGCAGGGCGGCGGAGTCGTCGACGGCGAGGTGCTCGCGGTAGCGGGCGGCGACAGCGGCCGACTCGTCGGCCGGGATCTGCGACAGCAGCGAGCCGCTCATGGGGATGACCTTATCGAAGCAGCCGGCGGCGGCGGGCATGGCCATGAGCTGGACGATATCGAAGCCGCCGGCCGACTGGCCGAAGACGGTCACGTTGTTCGGGTCGCCGCCAAAGTTGGCGATCTCGTCGCGGACCCAACGCAGGCCGGCTACCTGGTCGAGCAGCGTCTCGTTGCCGGTTGCTCCGATTTCGGGCATGTGCAGAAAGCCGAAGGCGCCGAGGCGGTAGTTGAGCGTGACGACGACAACGTCGCCGCGACGGGCGAGGTGTTCGCCGTTGATGCGCGGCTGCGTGCCGGAGCCCACGGTGTTGCCGCCGCCGTGGATCCAGACCATGACCGGACGGCTGCCTTGAAGGCCGCGATCGACGTTGGGGGCTCAGATGTTGAGGTAGAGGCAGTCCTCGTCGATCGTTTGCGAGGGGATGCCGATCAGATCGCCAACCGCGCCCGGCAGTCGACGCTGCATGGCGGAGGCGCCGATTTCGGTGGCGTCGCGCTCGCCTTGCCAAGGCTGAACCGGTTGGGGCGCGCGCCAGCGCAGGTCGCCGATGGGGGGCTGGGCGAAGGGCACGCCCTTGAAGATGGAGAGGCCATCCGCCTCGATGCCGCGCAGAGTGCCGACGCTGGTCCCAACGATCGCGGCCATGGCGATCCTCGCTCTCGGCGAGAGGATAGGGCTCAACGGTCGCCGGATGGGCCAGCGATGCTGGCCAGCATTTCATCAAGCGAGGGCGGCGGGTCCGCGTCGCGGTAGCGCTCGAGACGGGCGTAGAGGTCGGCTGCCGCGAGGTGGAAGCCGTCGGGCAGTCCGGCAGCGGCGAAGGTCGCGGCGATCTCCTCCATCTCGCCGCTGAAACGCCAGGCCTTGGCCGCGCTGGCGCGGATACGCCCCTCGGCGCCGCTGGCGAGCGCGGGCTGCGAACGCTGCCATTCGTCGGCCAGGGCCTGCTCGACGCCGGAGGCGCGGGCGAGGCCGAGAATCGCGAGCAAGAGGACCGTCGTGCCTTTGGTGTAGGCGGCATAGGCCATCTTGAGAGCGGAGGCCGCGCCAGCGGTCGCAGCGGACGTGTCAGCGATCGGGATCGCTTCGAGCGGGCCGTCATCGAAGCAGGCCGCGACCTCGGCCGCGGCGGGCCCGGAAAGGTAGAGGCGAGTGGTGCCCGGCTTCAACGCGGGCGGTCCGATGATGCCGCCATCGACGTAGCGGGCGCCCGCTGCCTCGACGCGTTCCTGGATCGAGCGGGCGCGTTGGGGCGCGATGGCGTTGCCATCGACGTAGATGCCGGCGAAGCCCGTCGCGGCGACCTGGTGCGCGACATCCTCGGCGGCATGCGGCGGGCAGACGCTCACAATGATCGCGCTCTGTTCGGCCAGTGCCGGGAGCGACCCAGCGTCGGACAGGCCGGCCGATGTGGCGCGCTCAACGCTCGCCGTGCTGCGCCCCTCCGAGCTCCAAAGCGCGCGGGCGCCGCCGGTCGCCGCGCTGGCGCCCACGGTGACGCCCATCGCGCCGGGGTGCAGAATCCCGATCGTCGTTTGGCTCATCTTTCGCTCCTCCCAGCCGGGGCTGGGGTCGATTAGAGCAGATCGATCGCTGGCTCTCCTCCCGCGCCCCTGCGCTGTAGCCTTCCTGCCCGAGCTGAGCGCAGGAAGCAGGACTCCCATGGCCGACACCCCGACAAGCGCGCGGCTGCCCGACCCGGGCGTTCGCGATCTGTTCACACGGGAGGCGCGCTGGCAGGCCTGGCTCGATGTCGAGGCGGCACTGGCGCGGGCCGAGGCGTCATTGGGCATGATCCCGGCCGAGGCGGCGGTGGAGATCGAGTCGAAGTGCGACCTGTCGCTGTTCGACCTGGAAGCCGTGCGCGAGGGGCTGGTCCGCACCGGCCACCCCTTGGTGCCGCTGATCTGGGAGCTGGATCGACTCTGCGAAGGCGACGCTGGGGGCTACGCGCACTGGGGCGCGACGACGCAGAACATCACACAGACCGGCGAGATCCTGCAGCTGCGACGGGTGCACGCAGTGTTCCTGTCGCAGTTCGGTCGCGCCTTGGCGGCGCTGGCCGATCTGGCCGAGCGTACGGCGGAGATGACGCTGCCGGGCCGAACGCACGGGCAACACGCGGTGCCAGCCACCTTCGGGCTGAAGGTGGCGACCTGGATCGATGAGCTGTCGCGGCACGTCGAACGGCTGCGGCAGATCGAGCCGCGGCTCTTCGTCGCGATGCTGGGCGGCGCGGCGGGCACGGCGGCCTCGTTCGGGGAGCAAGGGTTGGCGGTGCAGGAGCGGCTGGCGTCCGAGCTGGATCTGACGCCGATGGCGGTGCCGTCGCGCACGACGGGCGACCACCTGACCGAGTACGTGCTGCTGCTGGGGCTGGTCGCCGGCACGTGCGGCAAGCTGGGACATGAGATCTACGAGCTGATGAAGCAGGAGTTCGGCGAGGTTGAGGAGCCGGTACCGCCCGGCACCGTTGGCAGCTCGACGATGCCGCAGAAGCGCAACCCCAAGCTGTCGCAGGATCTGATGGCGATGACGACGCAGGTGCGTGCGCTGGTCC
>CAUYZA010000021.1:0-17627 GCA_963577225.1 Dehalococcoidia bacterium
CGTCAAGAGATCCCGCCGGACGCGTTCCGCCCCCACCTGGGTGAGCTCGACCCCAGCGAGTACCAGGAGTCCCAGGTCCTGACGTACGTGATTCGAAGCCAAGGGCAGACGATCCTGGTCGACGCGGGGGTCGGACTCTGGGGCATCTGGCGCTTCGGCGATGGGCATCTGCTCGACTCGCTCGCCGCGCTCGATCTGGAGCCGGCCGATATCGACTTCGTCCTGCCTACGCATCTCCACATGGACCACGTGGGCTGGAATACCCGCCCTTCGGACGACGGACCCGTTGCGACCTTCCCCAACGCGCGCTACCTCTTTCAGCAGGCGGACTGGGAACACTTCACCGGCGCAGAGTTCCTCAGCGGCGACGGCCCTCTGGTGGAGATGGTGCGCAAAGCGGTGCTACCACTGGAGCACAGCGGTCTGATGGACCTGATCGGCCCGGAGCAGACCGTGACGTCGGAGGTGACGCTGCTGCACACGCCCGGGCACACGCCGGGATCGGTGACGGTCTTGGTGCAGTCGGCAGGGGAGTCGGCGCTGCTGATGGGGGACGCGGCTCACCATCCCCTGCAGTTCACTCAGACCGACTGGTCGCCGCTCGTCGATGTGGACGCGACGCTCTCCGCCCGTTCGCGGCGGGCGCTGGTTGCTGAGGCGTTGCGGCGGGATGCGTATGTCGCCGGCGGGCATTTTCTTGCCGCGGACCCCACATTCGGCAAGGTGATCCAATTCGAGGGCCGCACCGTCTGGCGTGGGGCTCCGCTGGGAGACGTGGAGAAGGCCTGAGCGCCACGGGCGGACTCGGTCACGCCCGGACCCCGCTGCCACGCGTGCTGTGTTCAATTAGTTCATTGACGATCGATCGATGAAATAGACGCTTGCCAATGATATATCCACGCCTCCTCTCCGCGAGGAAGATTTGAGGGATCGGACGGGGTACCCGGGTCCGACTCGTGGTCACCACACCCGGACTGGCACGAGCCAGCGGCTGTGCCGACGACCATCGCGTCAGCGCTTCCATTGACAGCCAGCGCTACGGAGCAAAGAACCCACGCGCGCGGGTCAAGGGATCTGTCTGCGCGAAGAAGCCTGGGAGAAGATAGGTATGCATCGATTCCGACTATTTCTCTTGACGATGGCGATGGGCGCCCTCGTCTTCGGCGTGTCACTGGCGCTGCCCGGCCAGCAGCCGGCCGACACCGGCGCCTCCACGGGCGCCGACTCGCTGACTGTCGCGCAAGCGGCTCCGGCCGAGACGGCCAACTCGACAGACGTCGCCTTGGCGGCCGGCGGGAACCTCATCGGCTGGTTCGGCGTGGACACGACGAGCACGGCGATCCTGGCGGGCAACGCGGAGCTCACGGCCGTCTGGGTCTTTGCCGCCGGCGCCTGGTCGTCTGACTCGGCCTTGCTGCCGGACGGGTTGCGAACCGCCCTCCTCATCAGTCGCGGCACTGGCGTCTTCATCGTCGCCGCGGCCGCCACCGACTTGACGGTGCCGACAGGCAGCGTCCTGTCGACGGATCTCTTCCTCTTCAACGATGCCACAGTGGTCGTGGGTGCGGCGACGTTCACCCGCAGCCTTGACGGGGCGAGCATCACGGCCAGCCCCGGCGATGACCTCATCGCTGGCAACGCCCACACCATGTGGTGGGTGATCTGGAACGATCCGACTCAATGCGCCGTGGCATGTGGCGGCGCTGATCTGGGCGTGCCGGGCAACACCGTGCTCTTCGGCGACGGGCAAATCGCGAACGCGGCCGGCACGGCGACGTTCCGCTCCAGCCTGACCGTCGGCGGCCCGATGCCCGGTGGCCCAATTCCGGGTGCGCTGACCGACCCGATCACCGCCACCATCCACCTCGTGATTCGCGACCACGGTCCTTCCCTCGTCGGCGACGCGCTGATCGCCCAGATTGGGTCGTTCGAAACCGATGCCACCGACGCCGAGTCGACCGGGGACGGCTTCGCATGGGACGTGCAGGCGGCCATCAGCGACGGATCGAACACCACGGTTTCCTCGCTTGAGGTGTTCCAGAGCGCAGCGGAGGTCGCCGCCGAGAACATCGGCGAGGAGACCGACGGAGAGTCCACCGTGACGCGGACCGCCACAGCGATTCAGATCACGATCGTCGATCGTGAGTTGATCGCGGGCAACGCGTACTCGGTCTGGGCCCTGATCGATCAGCCCAACGTCGACAACCCGTCCGCTCACGGGCCGGGATCGGTCTTCGATCTTGCCATGAACGTGGCCGGCGGCGTCGCGGACGCGGATGGCGTGTTGACGTTCAACGCCACGATCACCGTGGGCGAGGCCGTCGTCGCCGACGACGGAACCGGCCGCCAGGTGCTTGTGCCGGGCACGTTGGTCGACCCAACGGGCGCGAATGTGCGTCTGGTCGTCAAGGACCACGGTCCGTCGGCAGCGGACGAAGCGGCGCTCGACATTCAGATGATGCGGCTGGACGGGCCTGAGTGCCCCTGCGCCGACCCGCATCAGTCCTTCCACAACCCCTAAGCCGGGGCTGACGGTAGACAGTGGCTCAGCCCGGAGATTCGTCTCCGGGCTGAGCTGCGTTCAGGGGTCTTTTCGCGCTGGGTCACGGCGGCCGGAAAGGCGCACGCCAACACCGACGGCTGATTCAAGCTGCGGGCTGCTCGCCCTACACTCGCTCAATGCTCGCTCTGCGCCGCCCGGCTCGTTTCAGCCACAGCTACTACGGCTGGTGGCTGTTGGCTGCGTCCGTCGTGGGCATGGCCGTCGGCAACGGCATCGCCTTCTCGTCGTTCGGCCTCTTCGTGGATCCGCTGGAATCGGAGTTCAACTGGGCGCGCGCGGAAGTCACGCTCGGCTTCTCGGTCTCGATGGCGGTGAGCGGCATCTCCGCGCCGATGATCGGACGCCTGATCGACCGCGTCGGACCCCGACGCGTGATCCTGATCGGGACCCCCTTGACCGTCGGCAGCTACCTCTTGCTCGCCACCACCGGCGCTCTCTGGCAGTGGTACGTCTTCCTCGCGATCAACGCCGTGGTGCGGCAGATGATCTTCTACATCCCCTTCCAGGTGCTCGTGGCTCGCTGGTTCCACCGCCGGCGCACCACCGCCGTCAGCATTCTCGGCGCGGGCCTCTGGCTGGGGGCGGTCGTGATGGTTCCAGTCATTCGCGTCGTGATCGATGCGGTGGAGTGGGACGGGGCCTTCGTCTTTTCTGGTGTGCTGATCGCGGTGCTTTTCCTGCCCATCGCGCTCTTCATCGTGCGCGACCAGCCCCCAGCCGACGCTGAGGAACTCCAGCCCCTACCCGACTCCGACGTCAACGCACGGGATCCCGACGGCCGTGCCGATCTCACCGTGGGCGAGGCTATCCGCACGCCGATCTTCTGGGTCATAACACTGGCGATGATGGCGTTCTTCTACGGCGTCGTTGGTTGGATGGTCCACGCGATCCCGTACTATGAGTTGGTAGGGATCTCGCCGGGGCTCGCGGCCGCCCTGGTCGCTGCCACCTCCGCCGCGGGGATCATGGCTCTGCTGATCTTCGGCACCGTTGTGGGGCGGTTGGGGCGCGTGGAGCGCAGCGGCATTCTCTTCGGCGGCTGTTTGACGCTGTCCATGGTCATCCTTCTGCTCGGTGAGAGCGGCGCGGTTGTGCTGACCTTGTTCATCGTGTTCTTCGTCCTTGGTCACGCTGGGGGGCCGTTGCTCGAGCCGCTTCTCCTCATCCGCGCCTTCGGCGTCACGCACTTCGCGACCATCCTTGGGGCCACCTTCTTCCTCGAGACGATCGGCCTCCTGATCAGCCCTGCGGTGGCCGGGGCGATCTTCGACGCGACCAACTCGTACGACTGGGCGCTCGTCATGTTTGCCATCGCGTCTGGGCTCTCCGCCATGCTCTTTTGGGTCGCCAGCCGCCTGCCGCGCCCCGTCGACCAGCGTCGCCGATCTGGTGGCGAGCCGCCGGCGGGGCGGCCGCAGACGGTGCCCGAGGAGGTGCTGGCCCCGATCCCTGCCGCGCAACACGGAGCACCGCAACCGCTCGCCTCAGCGGATTAGGCCTGAGAGTCTCCAGTCTGTGGTCGGGCAGCGTGCGTTGCTGAATTGTCAGAGTCGGTTTCGGACAGAGTGAGGATCAGGGCATGAGTCTCAGAAAGCTGCTCGTAGCCAACCGCGGCGAGATCGCGATCCGGATCAGCCGCGCCGCGCAGGAACTCGAGATCGACAGCGTGGCGGTCTTCTCGGAAGACGATGCTCAGTCGCTTCACGTCCGCAACGGTGAGGCGCACACGTTGAGTGGCAGTGGCGCTGCCGCCTATCTCGACATCGATCAGATCGTCGACGCGGCGCTGCAGCACGGCTGCGACTCGGTTCACCCCGGCTATGGCTTCCTCGCCGAGAACGCCGCGCTTGCCGAAGCCTGCGCCGCGGCCGACCTGATCTTTGTCGGTCCTTCCGTCGAGGCGCTGCAACTCTTCGGCGACAAGGCTCGCGCGCGCACGCTGGCTGAAGAGCAGGGCATTCCCGTGCTGGCCGGAAGCGACGGCGCGGTCAGCCTGGATCAGGCGCAGGACTTCTTTGCCGCGCTCGCCGCGCAGGACAAGGATGCTCGGATGGTGATCAAAGCGATCGGCGGTGGCGGTGGTCGCGGGATGCGGGTGGTTGGCCAGGCGGACGACGTCGAGCAGGCGTACGCCCGGGCGGCATCGGAAGCCGGGGCCGCCTTCGCCAACGACGCGCTCTACGTGGAGCGGTTGATCGAGCGCGCCCGCCACCTAGAAGTGCAGGTGATTGGGGACGCAACCGGCGCCGTCGGCCACCTCGGCGAACGCGAGTGCAGTGTGCAGCGCCGCCACCAGAAGCTCGTCGAGATTGCGCCGAGTCCTTCGCTCCGGCCGGAGCAGCAGCAGGAGATGACTAAGGCGGCGGTGCGTCTCGCCGAGGCGGCGGTCTATCACAGCCTCGGCACCGTCGAGTTCCTGCTCGACGAGGAGTCTGGAGACTTCGCCTTCATCGAGGCGAACGCGCGCCTGCAGGTGGAGCACACCGTGACCGAGGAGGTGACGGGCGTCGATTTGGTCCAGGCGCAACTGCGCCTCGCCGGCGGCGCAACGCTCGCCGATCTGGGTCTGAGCGCCCCGCCGGCGACCCGTGGCTACGCGATCGAAGTTCGCGTCAACCTGGAGAGCATGGATGCGGATGGCGGCGTCCGCCCGGCCGGCGGTCTGCTCAGCGTGTACGAGCCGCCCGCCGGTCCAGGCGTCCGCGTCGACGGATACGGCTACGCGGGCTACGCCACCAACCCCAACTTCGACTCGCTGCTGGCCAAGGTCATCGTCCACTCCAGCTCGGACGATTTCCACGACGCCGTCAAGCGCTGCCAGCGCGCCTTGGCGGAGTTCGTCATCGTGGGTAGCGCGACCAATCTCCCGCTCTTGCAGAACGTCGTCGCGCACGACGACTTCAGTCGGGACGGCATCTACACGCGCTGGTTGGAAGACCACGTCGCCGAGCTTGCCGCCATTGACGATGACGATGCCGGTGAGCCCGTCGTGGGGCAGCGCCAAGCAGGCGCCGACATCGACATGCGCGATCCGCTGGCCGCGCTGGAGTTCTACCGCGCGGGTCATGGCACGCGTGGCGTGGGTCCATCAGCGGTGAGTGGCCCGCCCAACACGGAGTCACTCAATGCTCCCTTGCAGGGGACCGTGACGGAGATCCTCGTCGCGGAGGGCGACGCCGTGCGCGAGGGGCAGCTTCTCTTCGTCATGAGCGCGCTCAAGATGGAGCATCTCGTCAAGGCCGAGATCGGCGGCGTCGTGCGGCTGGTGACAATCGCGGTAGGCGACACGGTCTACGACGGCCACCCTCTGGCCTTCGTGGAGAAGATGGACGTCGGCGACGCGATCGTCGAGTCGGCGGTCGAAATCGACCTCGACTACATCCGCCCCGACCTGCAGGCGGTCCTCGACCGACGCGAGTTCACGCTCGACGAGAACCGGCCGGAGGCGGTCGAGCGACGCCACAGCAAGAACCGACTTACGGTGCGGGAGAACATCGGCCAGCTGATCGACGAGGGCACCTGGACCGAGTACGCGCCGCTCGCGCTGGCCGGTCAACGCCGTCGGCGTCCGCTGGAGGAGTTGATCCGCAAGACTCCGGCCGACGGATTGGTGGCGGGCATTGGCTCGGTCAACGGCGATCTGTTCGACGAGCGGCGCGCTCGGACGATGTTCATCTCCTATGACGACACGGTCTTCGCGGGGACGCAGGGCTTCGTCGGCCATGCCAAGACGGACCGCATGATCGAGATCGCGGACGAACTCTCGCTGCCGCTCATCTTCCACGCTGAGGGAGCGGGTGGCCGCTCCGGCGAGACCGATCACGGTGAGGGTCACGGCTTTGGCGGCGACGTGCGCACCTTCGAGAAGATGGCGCAGCTCAGCGGCAAGGTACCGATGATTGGCGTCACCGCCGGCTGGTGCTACGCCGGCAACGCGGCGATTCTCGGCCTGACCGACATCATCATCGCGACGGAGGACGCGCTGATCGCGATGGGTGGCCCGGCGACGATCGAGGGCGGCGGCATGGGATTGTTCTTGCCCGAGGAGATCGGACCGATCTCGGACATCGCGCCGGCCGGAAGCGTCGACATCGTGGTCAAGGATCACCGTGAAGCGATCGAGACCGCCAAGAAGACGCTCGCCTACTTCCAAGGCCCGATCGACGCTTGGGAGGCGCACGACCAGCGCGAGCTACGCCATCTGATCCCAGAGAACCGGTTGCGCAGCTTCGATGTGCGGCGCGTGATCGAGTTGCTGGCGGACAAGGGTTCGGTGCTGGAGTTGCGGCCGGAGTTCGGTATCGGCATGGTGACGGCCTTCGTCCGCATCGAGGGGCAGCCGTACGGACTGACGGCGAACAACAACGAGTATCTCGGCGGTGCGATCGACAGTCCCGGCTCGGACAAGGTGGCGCGCTTCTGGCAGCTCTGCGACACCTGGGACATCCCAATCATCTCGCTGGTCGATACGCCCGGCATGATGGTGGGCCCCGAGGTGGAGAAGAGTGGGCTGATCCGGCATTGCGCCCGGCTCTTCGTGACCGGCGCCAACCTGGAAAGCCCGCGCTTTAGCGTGATTCTGCGCAAGGGCTACGCGCTTGGCTCGATGGCGCAGCTGACCGGGAGCGCACGCGCGCCCATCTTCACCGTGGCTTGGCCGACCAGCGAGCACGGCGGCATGAATCTAGAGGCCGGGGTTCTGCTCTCCAGCCGGGATCGGCTCGCCGCGATCGACGATGTCGATGAGCGGGCCGCCGAGTACGATCGGCTCGTCGCTGCCGCCTACGAGCGCGGCAGCGGGATCAACGTCGCCTCCACGTTCGAGATCGATGACGTGATCGACCCAGCCACGACGCGACGTTGGATCGCCGACGGCTTCAAGTCGGTGCCGGAGCCGGGGCCGATCCGTCGCGGCCGGCGCACCTTCCTGGACACCTGGTAGGGTCTTGGCTTGTGGACCCCTGGTAGGGATCCTTGGCTTGATGGACCCCTGATAGGGGTCGGGCTGGCGCAGAAGGTTAGCGCGCGCCCGGCGGCACCACCCCGGCGACGTTCATCCGCACGGAGTAGAGAGACGTGCGCGCCGTGAACAGGAGCGTGCGGTAGTCTTCGCCGCCCCAGCCGACGTTGGCGGGGATTTCGGGTAGCTCGATCATGCCGAGCTGCCCGCCGTCTGGAGCGAAGACCCAGCAACCGTTGACGCCGGTGCAGTAGATGCGCCCCTCGAGGTCGACCTTGAGGCCGTCCGGCACGCCGTCGCCCTCGCCCGCCATCGAGGCGAAGACGCGGTGGTTGGACAGGCTGCCGTCCGCGGCGACGTCGTACGCGGCCAGGTACGGCTCCGGCCGCGTGTTGGCGGCGTACATCGTGCGCTCGTCGACGGAGAACGCCAGTCCGTTGGGGTAATCCATGTCGTTGGCGGCCACGCTGAGCTCGCCCGACGTGCTCAGCCGCATGATGTTGGCGCTGGCCTGCTCACGCTGCTCGGGCTCGAGACGCAGATTGGGGTCGGTGAAATAGAGGCTGCCGTTACTGTGGCAGACGACATCGTTGGGCCGGTTCAGGCGCCCTCCTTCGAATGTCTCCGCCAGGACCTTGATCGAGCCGTCGGCTTCGAGTCGTGTCAGCCGCCGATACTCCCCGCCCGGTGGGTCGGAGAAGATTCGGCCGCCTTCGCACATGATCAGCCGGCGTTCGAGATCGAAGGTCAGCCCGTTCGCGCCGCCACTCTCCTCGCGAACCGTCTCCACGCTGTCGTCCGGCAGCAGCCGGTTGACCTGCTCGCGTGGGATATCGACGAAGAGCCAGTAGCCATCGGGATGCCAGAGTGGCCCCTCGACGAAGCCGAAGCCGGTCGCCAGCCGCTCCGGCTCGGACGCGATCAAGTCTTTTAGCGTGTCTGCCATCGCTCCGCTCCTCGTGGTTCTCGTGCGGCAACGAGTCTAGTCGCGCGCTGCCGCTGGACGGCTAGCTCTGTGCCGCCAGCGCGCGTTCGATCTGCTCGATGTGCTCATCGCGGTGGCGCGCTCGACGCAGCACGTAGTCGTGTGCGCTGCTCAGGATCTCAGTCCGCGACTCGTCGGAGATTGCAGCCGACACTTGATCAAGCTCGCGCGCCGCCACCAGCGCCAACTCGACCGCCGCACGCGGTTCGAGCGCGCTGAGGATCGGCGTCAACGTCTCGTTGACCGAGTTGTCGCCGCCGACCGGGGGCGTGCCCCGCTGCCAGGCGGCGAGGTTCAGGCTTTGTTCGCGGTCCCAGAAGGCCAGGTGCCCTAAAGTGGTCGTCACGCTCCAGCCGCTGCCCAAGTCGAGGCGCAGATCGACGTCGTCGAGTCCTGTCACCAGTTTTTCCAAGCGCTGCGTCGCGGCTACATCTTCGTCGCTCATGCTGGCGCTCTCCTTGGCTTGTGGCTGTCGTCCATCGTTGGCCCTTTCCGCGCTCCATCCTAGGCATCGGCCGGCGCTGGTTGGGACTCGCACTGATAGGATTCGCGCCGAAGAGCGTCAGCGCGGGAGCGGCGAAGATGGACCCTGAACTGGAAGTGGAACTCGCCGCCGGGGACCGCGCCTGGGCGGAATTGGTCGCCGTGCTCGACGCTGCCGACCCGAGCCGCCCGCTGCACGACCCCGACTCGCCCCACTGGACCAGCCGCGACGTCTACACGCACTTCGTGCACATGCACCAGGCATCGACGCAGGCGATCCGCGCGGAGATGCAAGGACAGTCCGTCGATTGGGAGCCGGAAGATACGGCGCAGCGGATCACGAAGATGGAACGGCGCAACGACGCGCGAGTCGACGGCGACCGCCGGCATTCGTTGGAGCAGCAGGCGAGCGCATTGGCGCACGAGAGCCGTGACGTCTACCGCGACCTCATGTGCAACCTGATCACCGACCAGTGGCGCGCCTTCGGTCGCAAACACTCGGACGATCTACTGGGCGGGCATTACCGCGGCCACCTGCGCTATATCCAGGGCGCGGAGCGCTAGCAGCCTCGCGAAGCGTCACCGTGCCTTCTCAGTCAGATCACGTCGCCAGCAGGCGGACGCGATGATTTTCGCTATCGCCAATGAAGACGCGCCCGTCGCGATCGACGAAGACCCCATGTGGGCGCGCCAGCCCACACTGCAACGGATCACCGTCGGGGCCGTCGTGGGCGTTGCCGTCACCGACCACCGTCTCGATCCGGCCGTCGGTGGCGATCCGGCGGATCGCGTGGTTCTCGGTATCCGCCAGGTAGATCGCGCCGTCCGGGGCAAGAGCCATCCCCTTCGGTCCCGCCAGAGCCGCCGCTGTCGCGGGCCCGCCGTCGCCGCTGAACCCCACCTCACCGGTCCCGGCGACGTGATGAATCGTTTCCGAGTCCAGGTCGATGCGGTAGACGGCGTTGCCTTCGCGCAGGGCGAGATAGAGATCGTGCGGCGGCCGGAACGCCAATGTGCGCGGCCCGTTGAGCGGCGTCCCGCCCAGTGGGGCGCCGTCAGGGGTGGGTCCCTGCGCACCGGTCCCGGCGAACGTTTCGATCAGGCCCGTCGCCAGGTCCACGCGGCGGATTCGATGGTTGGAGATGTCGGCAATGAAGAGGTTGCCGCTGGCGTCGAGTTCGATGCTGTGGGGTCGATCCAGCTCCGCCTCGATGGCCGGTCCGCCGTCGCCGGCGAAGCCCGGCTGCCCCGAGCCGGCGACCGTCGAGATGACGCCGGTCTCGGCATCGATATAGCGCACGATGTGATTTTGCATCTCCACGATGTACATGCCGCCGCGCTCGTCGAAGCGCAACTCGTAGGGCTGGTTCAGCGCTGCCTGCCGCGCCGGGCCAGCGTCGCCGGTGTAGCGCGGCTCGCCCCGGCCGGCGAACGTCGACAACGTGTCTGTCTGGAGGTCCAGACGCCGGACCCGATGATTGTCCATGTCGCAGATATAAAGCGCCCCGTCGGGGCCGATCGCAAGATCGAACGGATTGGCGAGTTGGCCCCGCGTCCCCCGCCCACCGTCGCCTGAGAACCCCGCCGTGCCGTCCCCAACGATGGTTTGCGCGCTCATGGCTGTGCCTGTCGAATCCGGCATGTGCATCCTTCTAGGCGCCTCCCCGCCCCTACGACTCACCCAAGCGCAACACGCGAGCAACGGCCAACCGCGAGTAGGCCAGGACGACGACGCCGATCGTTGCGAGGAACACCGTCAGCAGGATGGCATAGGAGATGCCGATCGCCTGCCAATCGATCACCTGCCTGAAGGGTGGGATGACCTCCTCCCCGCGTTCCGTGATGCCGAGGAACTCCAGCATTTGCACGCCGAGCCCGAGCCCAACGAGCGATCCAATGGTCATCGCGACCACGATGATGAAGATCTGTTCGAACGAGACCAGGCCGAGAATTTGGCGTGTGGAGAAGCCCATCGTGCGCAGGACGGCGAACTCCAGCGATCGCGTCTGGGCCGTAAGGAACGAGGAGACAAGGAAGCCCAACGCGCTCAAGATCAGCACGGCGAGGAAGGCGATGAGCAGCAGTCCCTCCCAGCCAGCGGCGATCAGCGGGTCCGCATCCCGCTCCGCCTGCATGGCGGCGGCGTCGACGACCTCGGTGTGGCCGAAGGCCCCCATCTCGAGGTCGGCGCGCAGCAGCTCGAGCCCGCCCAGCTGTGGCACGACCCACGCTTCGTTGATGTTGCGTCTCAACCCACCGCGGGGGTTGCGGTCGGCGAGGAACGCGAAGCGATCGATGTTGACCACGAGCAGGCCGCGGTCCGCGCGCGGATCGAAGGTGGGAAAGAGATCAAAGCTGCCTTCGACTCGGGATGGGAGGAAGCCTCCGGCGGGGATGAAAAGCTGGAACTCGTCGCCAACGAAAAGTCCGGCTTGCTCCAACCAGGACTCGCTCACGAGGACCGCCAAGGCTGCCGAGTCACTCGACAAGCGGATGCCGCGGGTCTGCGATCCGCCCAGCCTTCGCGTCCAGGCGTAGCGGACCGCGGCGTCGCCAACCTTGGGATCGTCGCGCGAGAGGCTGAACTCGTCGGCTGGCTCGTTGAGGCTTCGGCCCGATACCACTTCCCAGCGGGCGATGTTCTCGAACTCCTCCAGCGGGCGCCGATCCGCGAATGCCTCCACGCCGTTCGGAATTGGTAGCCCGGCCTCGCGGCTGAACTGCAGGTCATCCCACCACAGCTCGCCACTGAACATGGTCGCTCCGAACGTCTGCACGAACAGGGACACGACGTCCTTGGGTCCAGCCGAAGGCGCCTGGCGCAAGCCGGTCTCGACATCGCTGCCAAAGGCTTCTTGGTCGAGCGGCGCAACCAAGAAGGTCCATTCGCCGGTCGCCGGCTGCCGCGGATCGAGACCCGAGAAGAAGACGTCCTGAGAGGTTCCGGCCGAGTCGCGGACGCGAGCGAAAACGACGAGACCCTGGGTGTGCTCAGGCAAGCGCAGCCAGAGACCGATGCGGCGCGCGTCGGCGGGAACCTCGAGCTGGGGCGGATCGATGCCGTTTGCGGCGATCGGCGCCAGCAGCGTCTCCAAGCCGCCACTGGCGAAGTCATCGCGGAAGAACGCGGTCTGCGCAAAGCTTTCCGGGTCGAGCGCGATGATCTCCGCACGTTCCGATCGGGCAGAACCGCGGATGTATGTCCCTTCGCTGCGGATGACGGACGAAACCGTCTCGACAGCAGGGTGTGCCGCGAGCTGCGCTGCCACGGTGTTCGGACCCTCAGCCGCGCTCAGGTTCAAGTCGCGGATCCGCAAGGGAGCCCCTGCCTCGTAGAGAGCGCGGTCCTCGAACGACCGTTCCAGCGTCGATCCGAACGTCGCGGAGAACATGCCGATGCTGGTGGCCAGGATCAACAGCAGCACCAACCGGGCGTTTCGGAGGGGGGCTCGGACCAGGTGCCAGAGGCCAAGTTGGATCGCGATCCCGGCGAACCGGTCGGTCACGATCGAGGCCACCGCCAGGATGAGTGGGAACAGCCGCAGGAAGATGATGCCCACGGCGACGATGAAGATGGTGGGGGCGATCAGCAGGAGTGGATCCTGATCGAGTCCGCCGAAGAGGTCCTCCGTGACCAGCGAGCCGGAGTCTTGCAGCTGGCGGAAGAGGATCGCCGCGATGCCCACCAGCACGACGTCCAGGTAGTAGCGCTGGATCACACTCCGTTCGGGCGGGCGGGAGATCGCCTGCTTATAGCGCACGATGGAGTAGCGGCTTGCCCGCAGCGCGGGCCAAACCAGCGCCAGGATCGAGAGCAACGCCCCGCCGAGGCCCCACAGATACGCTTCAGTCGTCAGCCGTACGTCAAGCAGATCGCCACCGCTCAAGCCTTCGAATGGGGACGTCTTGCCTAAGAGTGCGATCACGCCAACCGCGAGGAACGGGCCGGCGGCCATGCCGATCCCCGCCAACACGCCTCCCTCCAGCAGGTAGATCGAGACGATCTGGAAGAGCCCGGCGCCGCGGCTCTTGAGCAGTGCGATCTCGCCGGACTGCCGGTCGACAACCAGCGTCGAGACCATGACGACGTAGTAGAGGACGATGCCGACCACCTGCAACGTGAGCACCAGCAACGGTAAACGTGAGAAAAACTTCTTCTCGCCGAACGTCTCCAGCACGGTGGGCAGCTCCGACTCGAACCGGGCCCGTTCGACCTGGCCGCGGATCGTGCCGCCGGACTCGCGCAGCTGGATGGCGGCGGTCTCGGCGTTACGGGAGTTGAGCGCGCTGAGGCTGGTGTACCCGATCGTCTCGAGGTTCGCGTTCATATCAGGCAAGTAGACCGCGAGAGCGTCGAAGAATGTCGCCTCAGGGACGAAGAATGCATAGGTGTCCCAGCTGGAGGTGGGTACCTCGAAATGATCTCGCCGCTGTCGCCAGTATTCATCCGTGTAGTCGATCGGACTGATCAGCGCTGTGACGACGGCGCGCACGGGCTCGCGATCGTCTCGCCAGAAGGGGTGCAGGTCGAACTCGTCGCCGAGGCCGACCCCGAAGGTCGCCGCGGCGTCAGTGCTGAGCGCGACTTCGATCGGAGGGGCGGCATCGGGCGCGGCCACGGCGGACGGCGGAAAAATTCCTTCGTCGACGCGGATCTGCGAGGTTAGGCCGGTAAGGAACTGAAAGCGGGCGCGAGGCCGGGCGGGGTCATCCGTCACGGGCTTGCCCGGCTCGGTCAAGAAGAACGTGGCGCTGGTCGCTGTCCGGGTCCGCCCCTCGAGAAGGCGCCCAAGCTCGTCGAATTGGGCGTCGATGATGCGCTGGTCGCGCTCGTAGGCGCGCGGTTCCACGAGGTGGTTCGAGGTGGAGATGAGCAGGTCAAGCTCGGCCTTATCCGCCTGGCGCAGGTCGAACTTGAGGCCCAGCTCGTCGAGCGCCTGGCGGTAAATCGCGGTGCTCGACATCAGCCCGATGGCCAGCACCACGCCGATCAGCATCGCCGCTACAAGGCGGCGATTGC
Organism: Dehalococcoidia bacterium; assembly: GCA_963577225.1. Classification (GTDB taxonomy): domain Bacteria; phylum Chloroflexota; class Dehalococcoidia; order Bin125; family Bin125; genus JAPUIR01. Next base: position 14,012 of record CAUYZA010000021.1, read on the forward strand.
CATCCACACGACGGAGGACGATTCGCAGAATCGTGACGAAGGAAATCGACATGCAGACCGCTCGCGAGCGATCCTATCACCTGCTCCACACCAGCACGCGCTGATGCAGAGGCGAAATTTCGCCTCTTGGCGACGAGGCTTCCGAACACCACACCCATCGATCTCGGGCCGGACCCGTCGTTCCGAGCGGGGGGGAAGCGTGGCAGTTGTTAGACTCGGTCCGGCCCGGCAGGCCGGGCGCGCAGAAGTGAGAGTCCGGAGATGAGCAGCTCCTGGTCCTTGACGGACCACTCGCCGTCGCGGCCTCTCGCCGCCTTGCAATCGCTGGATGTGTACTAGTGGGTGTGCGGCAATCGGTTGAAGATCAGTACGACGCGTTCCCGTATCCCCAGCGCCGACCGGACGATGAGCGCACGCGACTGATCTCCGGCGAGCTCGGTGAGCTCGCCCTGGTCAACCACATTTATTGGAGCGGGCAACGCGCATTCGATGATCAGTTCCGCGTGCTAGACGCTGGCTGCGGCACCGGCGACGCGGCCATCTTCATGGCCGAGCAGCTGCGCGGCAGCGGCGCTCGCGTGACCGGCGTCGATCTGTCGGAGGCGTCGCTCGCCGTGGCCCGCGCGCGGGCGGAAGTGCGCGGCCTGGACAACGTCGATTTCGAACAAGGGGCGCTGGAAGACCTGCCCCAGCAAGGCCTGGGACCCTTCGACTGGATCGTGAGCTTCGGGGTGTTGCACCATCTGGAGTCGCCGCAAGCCGGGCTGAATGCGCTGCGCGAGGTCTGTAAGCCGGACGGTGGGATCGGCGTCATGCTCTACGGCCGCTGGGGTCGGGTCCCCGTCTACCAGCTGCAGGAGCTGTTTCGGCTGTTGGCTCCGGGGGACCTGAGCGCGGCGGATCGCATCAAGATCGTCCAGGCCACGTTGCCCCGTCTCAATCCGGCGCATTGGGCGACGATCGGTTCCGAGTCATGGCAGGGCGAGCTCCAGGACAGCGGCGATGCAGCGCTGGTGGACCTGTTCCTGCACGCGCAGGACCGGGCCTACACCGTGGCCGAGACGTACGAGCTCGCCGAGTCGTGTGGGATGCGCGTCGCGCGCCCGCTCTTCCCGATTCTCTACCAGCCGCGCACGTACCTGCCCGATGCCGACATCGATCCCCTCGACGAGCGCGAGCGCCAGTCAGTCGGTGAGCTGCTGCACGGACGGATCTCCACGCATCAACTCCTGCTCGCGCACGCCGGCCACGAACTGCCCAGCCCGCACCCGCCCGACGACGAGAGCGCCGTCCCCGCCTGGGTACGCTTCCCCGCCACCGACCAGATCTCGGACGAGCTGCGCTCCACGGGCAAGGCTGCCGTCCCGCTGCCCGATGGTTACATGGAGGTGCGGGTCAACGATGTCGGCCGTGCGCTGGTGGACGGGGTCGACGGACGCAAACCGCTCGGCGAGGTCCTCACGCAAGCCGCTTCCGACCTGCCGGGCGTGGAGCGGCCGCAGCTCGAAGAGGAATGGCTGCGCGCCTTCGCTAGCATGTACCGCTTCAATCTGATGGTCATGGATCCGGCCGGTTGATCTCCCCTTGCTGCCGCGAACGCGGTCCAATCCGCGTTGTACCGCACGGCTGAAAAGGACAGACCCTCCGCTACGGGAGCGAAGGGCCTGTCGATGATTCACGGTCGTGCCGCTGAGTGCAGCGGTCCGTCAGGGGTAGACCCCTATGCGGCGCCGCGCTGTCGCGGGTCCAAGACGTCGCGCAAGGCATCGCCGAAGACCTGGAAGCCGAACACCGTCAGAGTCAGGAAGAGCCCGGGCCAGAACGCCAGCCATGGCTCAAAGAGGAATGTGCGTGAGACATTGAGCATGCGGCCCCAGGTCGCGGCGGGTGGCGGGGTGCCAAAACCCAGGAACGCCAGCGAGGCCTCCGTGATGATGAACACGCCGGCGTTGATCGTGAAGAAGACGACGATCACCGGCGCGATATTGGGCAGGATATGCCGCACCATGATGCGAAGATCATTGGCGCCCACGACGCGGGCGGACTCGACGTACTGATTCTGTTTGATGCTGAGAACCGAGCCGCGCACGATGCGAGAGGTCGCGGCCGAACCCACGAGGCCAATCAGCAGGATGATGAGCAGCTTGCTGGGCCCGAAGACCGAGACGAAGAGGATGATGACCAGCAGGCCGGGCATCGAGATCCACATGTCCACGAAGCGTTGGATGAGGAGATCGAACCACTTGCCGTAGTAGGCGCTGACCGTCCCAAGCGCCGTAGCGGCGACCAGGTTGAGTCCTGCCGCCGCCAGCGCGATCGAGAGGGATTCCCGGGCGCCGAAGACGACTCGGCTGAACATGTCTCGGCCCAGATTGTCGGTTCCCATGATGTGCGAGGCGCTGGGTCCCTGGAAACGCTCGGTCAGGACCTGATGGTCGACGGCGAACGGGGCGACGAGGTCTGCGAATACTGCGAGGACGACCATCGTGATCACGAGGATCGCACCAAAGGCACCCAGACGCTTGGTGCGCGTGAAATGCCAGAGACCTCGAGCCCAACGTACGACCCGCGGAGGCTGCGGCGCGAAGAACAGCCCCTCGCGTTCGGCTTCGGAAGCGGAAATCTGGCTCATCGCAGGCTCTCCCGCACGCGTGGATCAAGCACGCCGTAGGAGAGATCGACCAGCAGATTCGTGACGATGACGATGACGGAAGCGAGGATCACGACGCCCTGCACGATGGGGTAGTCGCGCCGCAGCGCCGCTTGAATGAAGAGTCGGCCGAGGCCGGGGATGCCGAAGATAAGCTCCAGCACGACCACGCCCGTGATGACGCCAGCCAGTGTGAGCCCAACCACCGTCACGACGGGGATCAGGGCGTTCTTGAGTGCGTGCCGCAGGATCACGCCGCGCTCATGCAGCCCTTTGGCCATCGCCGTGCGGATGTAGTCCTGACGCATGACCTCCAACATGGTCGTGCGCACGTAGCGCGCGTAGATGGCGGCCAGGTTGATGCCCAGGATCGTGGCCGGGATCCCGATCATCTTCAGGTTCTTGAGCGGTTGATCCCAGATCTCGAAGTATTTCGCTTGCGGAGTCCAGTCAAGGAACCCCCAATTCAGCCCGAATTGATTAATCCCAAAGATGATTAACCAGAGGGCAAGGAAGAAGGACGGAATCGCTAAGATCAGCACGGTTCCGCCGCGTAAGACGTAATCGATCCACGTATCCTGCCGCAGCGCGGCGACGATCCCCACCGGGATACCCACGATCACCCCAACGAGGATCGTGATCACCGCGAACTCGAAGCTGGCAGGGAAGCGATTGCCGATGTCCTCAAGCACGGAGCGTGCGCCCCCGTAGGACTCGCCAAAGTCGAGCTGCACGATGTCGCCGAGGTAGCGGCCGAGTTGCGTGAAAACCGAGCCGGTCAGACCAAGGTCTTCACGGATCCTCTGGGCAAATTCCGGGTCATTCGCACCCTGGGACTCGGCCAGGATCTGGGATGCGATGTCGCCCGGAGTGGCCCGCACGAGGAAGAACACCAGGATCGCAACGGCAAAGATCGTCGGAATGCCCAGCACGATACGACGCAAGATATATGTCTGCATGACCCCG
>CAUYZA010000022.1:0-17625 GCA_963577225.1 Dehalococcoidia bacterium
AAGCTGCATCCCACAGCCTCAGCGCCGTCAGTGGCTCGGCCAACGGTTCGGGGGACGGCTCAGAGTGGGACGTTACCGTGCTTCTTGGGTGGGGTCGTGTCGGCTTTGTCCTGCAGCATCTCCAGCGAGCGCACGATCACGCGCCGCGTATCGGCGGGGTCGATCACGTCATCGACGAAGCCCAACGAAGCCGCCTGGTACGGGTTGTAGAACTCGCCCTCGTACTCCTGCAACAGCCGTTGCCGCTCCGCCTCGGGGTCGTCCGCCTCGGCGATGCGGCGCCGGTAGATCAGGTCGATCGCCCCCGCCGAGCCCATCACCGCGATTTCGGAACCGGGCCAGGCCAGATTGACGTCGGCGCGCAGGCTCTTGCTGCTCATCGCGACGTACGCGCCGCCGTACGCCTTGCGCAGAATCACGACGATCTTGGGCACCGTCGCCTCCGCGTAGGCGTAAAGCAGCTTGGCGCCGTGCGTGATGATCGCACCGTGCTCCTGCTGCGTGCCGGGCAGATAGCCCGTCACATCGACCAGCGTCACGAGCGGGATGTTGAAGCAGTCGCAGAAGCGCACGAAGCGCGCGGCTTTGCGTGAGGCGTCGATGTCGAGCGACCCCGCCAACGATTCCGGGTTGTTGCCCACGATGCCGATGGCGCGTCCGGCCATACGCCCAAATCCGACGACGATGTTCTGCGCCCAAAGCGCGTGGATCTCCAAGAAGTCGCCGTTGTCGACGATCTTCTCGATCACCCTGCGTACGGGATACGGCTGCATACCGTCGGCCGGGACGAGATCTTCGATCCCCTCGCAGCGGCGGTTGGGATCGTCGCCGGTGTCTACCCAGGGCGGGTCTTCCATGTTGTTCGAGGGCAGGAACGCGAGCAGCGAGCGGACCTCGTTCAGGGTTTGCTCGCCCCCCTTGACGGAGAAATGCGCCACCCCGCTGACTGAGGCGTGTGTGCGCGCACCGCCCAACTCCTCCATGGAGATCTCTTCCCCGGTCACGGTCTTGACGATGTCTGGCCCGGTGATGCCCATGAAGGAGACGCCCTCCACCATGTAGGTGAAGTCCATGATCGCGGGCGAGTAGACCGCGCCGCCCGCCGTGGGACCGAGCATGACTGCGATCTGTGGCACCACGCCGGAGGCCAGGACGTTGCGCAGGAAAATGTCGCCGTAGCCCTTCAATCCGGAGATGCCGGCCTGGACCCGGGCGCCCCCGCTGTCGTTCAGCGCCACGATTGGCGCGCCGACCTTCAACGAGAGATCCTGCACCTTGACGATCTTCTCCGCCGCCGCCTCCGACACCGTGCCCCCGAAGACCGTGAAGTCTTGCGAGTAGGCGAAGACGGTCCGTCCATCGACGGTGCCGTAGCCGGTCACGACCGAGTCGCCGGGCGGCCTGTTCTCCTCGAAGCCTGGCGCCGTCATGCGATGGGTGACTAACGCGTCGGTCTCGATGAAGGAACCCTTGTCGAAGAGGACGTCAATCCGCTCCCGCGCGGTCATCTTGCCGCGATCATGCTGGCGCTGGACCGCGGGGTCGTCGTCGCTTCGAATCCCCTTCGCTTTGCGCGCGTTCAACTCGGCCAGGTAGTCCGCGTGAGAAGGGGTGGGTCGATCTGCTGGCGCCATCGCTATCCCGTTCTCAAGAGCCCCGGCTGATCTCGTCCAGGCCGACGATCCGGCATCCGTGGCACAAAAAACGGCCTTCGCCCAACTGGATGGAAGACCTCGCGGAGGCTATCACCGGGGCCCAAGCCGGGCAATTTGTACCTGCCGTGCGGCGCGGCCGGCGGATGTTATGCGCGCCGACCCTAGCCCGGCGGCTCGCTGGATTCGTCCTCCACTGCATCAGCTGCCGGGGGAATGATGATTGTCCGCCCGACCTGGAGATTCGCCGCCTCAAACTCGGTCAGACGATTGTATGACTGCAGTTCCAGGTAACTGATCCCGAAAAACACGCCGATGTCGTAGAGGTTGTCACCCGGCTCGATCACGTATTCCTCACCCGGCGGTGGCCCGATCGCCTCGATCTCGTCCTCGTCTTGGGATGCGGCGATGCGTTCCGCCTCCGTCCCTTCCTGGACCGGCACGCGCAATTCGTCGCCGGCCCGCAGCACGCTGGGGTCGACGATGCCGTTGATCCGCTGCAGCTCCGTGGGGTCCACTTCGAAGAAGGCCGCGATCGCGCCGAGCGAGTCGCCCGGCTGCACGATGTAGAGGATCTCGTCGCGCCGCTCCTCCTCTACGGCGACTCCGCCGTCTCGGATGATCACAGCCTCCGGCAAGGGGTTCGGCAATGCTTCGACGGCAATCGTCGCGGGATCCGCCGGCGCCGCAATCTCTTCCGGCGTCGGCAGGTCCGGCGTGCCGTCGCCACCGCAGCCCACCAACACGAGCAACGTCGCACCGGTGGTGATGCTCAGAATCCGTCCGCGCACGCCGCGACTCCACTCTCGATACCCGCCCTTGGGACGAGTGTAGACCCGGCTCGCCGGCTGGGTGTCTTGGGCTGGCGGCATCCGCGTGGGCGACAGATCCGAGGGACCGCCGGCCCTAGGACGGTCCCAATTCGCAGCCCGGCGGGCTCGCAAGATCGCCGCCGGCCGCCACGATCAGGCACTGCAGCGTGTCGCGGGCGAGCCGACCAACCGAGTCGAGGATGGCGGGATCGACCGCCGCGAAGTCGTCCTCCGGAACGTGGATGCGTGCTCCGAAGATGGTCGGGAACAGCACGGGTACCCCGGCGAGCTGGAAGCTCAAGTGGTCGGACCCCGAGTTCGGCGGCAGTGAGCCGATTTGGGCGTTGATACCCAACTCCCCCGCGATGGCGGCCGCAGAGAAGGCGAGGTCGGTCGAGCCGACCAGCACGACCGAATCGGTCCCGCCGGAGGCGACATCGAGATTGAGCATCGCTGAGACCTGATCGATCGCGCCACTCGCGATCAGCTCGCTAACCAAGAACATACTGCCGCCGATCCCGGCGATTCCGCCCACCGCCTCTTCCGCGGCGAAGCCGACGAAGCAGACTAGCTCCGATCCTTCGACGCCCGCGAACGCCTGCGCCAACGCCACGACGAGCGAAGTCCCACTGGCGTTGTCGTTCGCGCCGGGGACGTCGATGACGCTGTCGTAGTGGCCGCCCACGTAGACGCGACAGCCTTCCGTACCACTTGAGGCGATGATGTTCTCCGAGAGGAGCTGGCCCCGCCCGCCTTCGACGCGCAGTGTGCCGCTGGTCGGGCCCGCCTCTGCCTGTCGACGTAGGGAGACGCCGGTCGTGCGGTCGAGCGTTGCGGCTGGGATCGACGAGACGTTCTCCAAGGAGCCATCAAAGCCGCCGGCCTCGTTATTGAAGATCAGCACGCCCGCCGCGCCGGCCGCCGCCGCATTCGCGATTTTTGCCTGGAAGAAGAGCACGCCGCGCTCGATTAAGACGATCGCGCCATCCGCGTCGATCCCCTCGAAGTCACTGGGGCTTCCAAGACCGGGCACGGACAAGATCGTCGCCGTGACCTCCCCACCCATCGTGCCCCTGAAAGCACTCGCGGGAAGTGACTCACCCTCCACCGTCAGATCGACCGACGTTGCTGCGTCGAATGGCAAGCTGAACGCCTGGCGCTCAACGTCATAGCCCAGATCGGCGAAGGTCTGGGCCAGGAAGTCGGCGGCCGCTGTCTCGCCGGGCGTGCCGCGCGCCCGGGGGCCGATTCCAAGGCTGAGCGCCTCCAGGACACCGAGCGCGAAATCGTTGTCGTAGGCGCGTGGTGTGTCGAGTAGGGCCGGTACGTCGTTCTCGTCGGGCTCATCAGCGTCGTCGGGGACCGGATCGGGCTCGTCCGGCTCGTCGCCCGCCGGTTCTTCGACGTCGGAAGGCGGATCCTCGTCGTTATCCGGCGCGGACGACGAGCTACAGGCGGCCAGGGCCAGGGCCAGGGCCAGGGCCAGGGCCGCGAACAGCGCGAGCAGAAGCAAGAGACCAAGTCGAGACGAGGGCCAGGGGATCAGCAAGGTGGAGGAAGCGTCATCGGCGGCGACGGCGGAACAGGCGGCGAATGCCGCGCGGCTCCACGTCGTATTCGATGTATCGGTCGCGCCAGAACCCGCCTCGCGCTGAGGGGGAACTGCCGCTGCCGCTGGTGCCGCTGCCACGCATGTTGAGGAACAGGCCGAGCAAGAAGAGAATCATGCCCGCCAGCACGAACCAGAGTCCAAGACCCCGCAAAACCACGATTCCGAAAACCAGAATCAGGAAGCCTGCCAGCATCAGGTGCCCGGCGGTAAAACGAGCCAACCGGCGGCCGATCGCGTCCGACGCGCCCTGCCACCAGCCGTTCCAAACCTGCCGCACCTTGCTGGGACGCCGCCGCTGCGCGCGATGCCACTCGAAGTCCTCGATATTGTCGAGCACTTCGTCGATGTCGCGTTCGAGCTGGTCCGGCATATCAGCCTCCACAAGCAGTTTAGCGCGCCGGGCTTCGATCCGTGGGCGGATCTTTCGCTGCGCCACTCGCGGCCGGGGGTGTCCCCCAGCCGCCGCCGCCGGGCGTCTCCAAGCGCACGATGTCGCCGGGCTCCACCTGGAATACGGTTTTACCCGCCAGCGGGGTTTCGATGCCGGCTCGTTCCAGCGTGTTGCGGCCTCGCTCGCCGGGTTGGCCGCCGGCCGCGCCCCAGGGCGAGGCCAGACGTCGCTCGCTGATGATCGTGACCGTCGCCGTACCGAGAAACTCAGTTCGACGCACCAGCCCGTCCCCGCCGGGGTGCAGCCCGTCTCCGCCGCTATTCGGCCGCACGCTGTTCTCAAGCACGCGCAGCGGGTAGGCGAGTTCCAACGCCTCGGCCGGCGTATTGAGCGTGTTCGTCATGTGGCTGTGCGTTGCCGACAGGCCGGGCCCCTCGGGGCCTCCTCCGAGGCCGCCGCCGCTGGTCTCGTAGTAGGCCCAGGGTTGGTCGTTGCGGGGGTCGATGCCGCCCGCGGTGAGGTTGTTCATCGTGCCGCTGGAGGCGGCCGGCATGCGTTCCGGCAGCGCTTGGCTGATCGCGCCCCAGACCACATCGACGATGCGCTGGCTCGTTTCCACGTTGCCCGCCGCCACCGCGACAGGCGGGCGGGCGTTGACCAGACTGCCCTCGGGCAGAGTGAAGCTGAAGGGGCGGAACAGTCCGCTGTTCATTGGTGTGCCGGGCGGCAGCAGGCAGCGCAGGACGTAGTACGAGGCCGACCGCGTCACGGCAGCGACTGCGTTGATCGACGCCGCCCGTTGCGGCGCCGTGCCGGTGAAGTCCAGATGCAGGGCGCGCTGCGAGATCGTCAGTTCCGCGATGATCGGGACAGGTTCGTCGCGATACCCGTCGTCGTCCATGACGTCTTCGAAGCGGTAGATCCCGTTGGGCAGCGACTCGATGGCGGCACGCGCCAGCCGCTCGCCGTAGTCGAGCAGCGCTTCGGCGGCACGACGAAACTGCGGCAGGCCCAGTCGCAGCGCGAGCGCCCGCAGCCGTTCCGCACCAACTCGTTGTGCGGCCACTTGTGCGGCGAAGTCGCCGCGCCGCTCGTCGGGGGTGCGCACGTTGCGCAAGACGATCGCCAGCGTCTCTTCAACCAACTCGCCTGCTCGATAGAGCCGCACGGGCGGGATGATCAGCCCTTCCTGGATCAACTCCGACGCGACCGGCATCGATCCGGGAGCCATGCCGCCGATATCGGCTTGATGGGCGCGACTGGCCACAAAGCCGATCGGCCCGCGTCCGGCCTTGGCCGGATCCGCGAAGACCGGCGAGACCATGGTCACGTCCGGCAAGTGCGTGCCGCCCAGGTAGGGGTCGTTGAGCACTGCCACGTCGCCCGGCGCCCAGGGCGCGAGCGATTCCACGGCCCGCACCGACTCCGGCATCGCTCCCAGATGGACCGGGATGTGCGCCGCCTGAGCCAGGAGTTGTCCCTGGGCGTCGAAGACCGCGCAGGAGTAGTCCTCGCGCTCTTTGATGTTTGGCGAAAGCGCGGTGTGTCGCAGCGTCGCGCCCATCTCTTCGGCAGCGGATGCCACGAGCGAGTCGAAGATCGCCAGCCGGTCCGGATCCGTCGCCCAGCCTGAGGCTGCTTTGCGCGTGCGCTTAGTCGCCACTGGCTACCCCCTCGATCGGAAGACGCGCCACGATCTGCCGGGCCGCTGCCGCGTGGCCCAGGGTGGGGTCGAGATCCGCCCTCTCCGCGTACACGCCGGGCACCATCGACATCAGGCGCAGGATCGCGTCGATCTGGGTATCGTCGGGGCCTTCGAGCGGCGTCCGCGCGAAGCTACCCGCCAGCATCACGTGATAGCCCGCCTTCACGTACCCCGCGCAAAGCAGCTTGGCCTGTTGTCCGGTCAGCGCCGCGAGCGCCTCGCTGTCATCGGGCGGGCTGACGGGCCACTCAGTCAGCATGGCGTCGTAGGGGATCACGACCGCCGGACCCGTCAGACGACGCGCCACCTCCGCGCCGACGGCCTCCGCCTCCGCTCCGACCAACGCCAGTACGACGGTCATGGGCTCCTCCGCAGGATCAGGTTGCCGCTGTCCGAGCGGTCTGGCCGTGCTCGCCAGCCAGGCGGAACCAGTGTGGTGGTGTCGAGTTGGGTCAGGATTGCCGGGCCCGCGATGCTGGAGCGGCCCTTGCCGAGCTGGACGTTGACACGTTCCCGGATCGATGTCCGTCGGGGTCGGTCCCAAATGACCGTGGCTGTCATCTTCTCGCCGTCGCCCCCCGCGCGCACAGGCTCCCGCCCCCTGCCAAATGCGAGCCCTTGGAAGCCGGCCGCGCGCGACTTCACCCGCGCGACCACGATCTCGACGTCGCGATCGGGGTCGGCGTGGCCGAACCGGTCGGCGTGCGCGTCGGCCAGGGCCTGGCGCACGGCGGCCGCGCTCAGCGAGCGCCCCAGCGGGACGGTCAGTTCGTGCGATTGGCCGACATAACGTAGGTCGAGACTGCGTTCGACGCGCACGCCGCGACGGTAGCCGTCGCTGGCAAGCGCCTCGCGTGCTCGCCGCTCCAGGCCCTCGAATGCGTCCCGCAGGACCGGCACGACGCCGCGATCCGACGCGCCAACGCGATGCACTAAGCCCTGCTCGACATCCTTCGTGACGTCCGCCTGCAGCATCCCCGCCGCGGAGAGGACGCCGGGTGTGTCCGGGATCAGCACGGTTGGGATGCCCAGCTCATCGGCTAGATCACAAGCGTGCAGCGGCCCGGCGCCGCCAAAAGCGACCAACGTGAACTGGGCCGGATCGAAGCCTCGCTCCACTGAGATCACGCGCAGCGCCCGCACCATGTTGGCGTTCACGACGTCGATCACGGCTTGCGCGGCTCTGGCAAGGTCGCCGCCAAAGGAGTCGGCGATCGTGGCCAGGGCGCGCTCGGCTCGATCGGGGTGCAACGGCATCGCGCCGCCCAGGAATCGCTCCGGGCGCAGCCGGCCCAGCACGGTGTGGGCGTCGGTCACGGTCGGCAGTTCGCCGCGTCCGTAGGCGGCGGGGCCAGGTTCCGCGCCGGCGCTTTGCGGGCCCACGCGCAGCGCGCCCCCGGTGTCGACCCAGGCGATCGATCCCCCACCCGCGCCGACCGTGTGCACGTCTACCGCTGGCGTCTTGATCGGCATCGCGTCGACGCTCAGATCGGTGCGCTCCAGGATCCGCCCGGGACAGAGACTGACGTCGGCGGAGGTGCCTCCCATGTCGAAGGTGATCGCGTTTTCGATGCCCGACGCACGCGCTGCCGCGTACGCGCCTACAACCCCACCCGCCGGCCCCGAGAGAACCGTCCGCACCGCCTCCTGTCCCGCCCGCCCCGCGCTGATGCTGCCCCCGTTCGACTGCATGATCCGCAGCCGGACGGTCTCGCCTTGCTCCGCAGCGAGACCATCTTTAAGGGCTCCCAGATAGCGCGTCATGACCGGCGCGAGGAAGGCGTTGGCGGCCGTCGTGCTCATCCGCTCGAACTCGCGATGCTCCGGCAGCACCTCGTTCGAGACAGAGACGTGCAGCCCCAGCGGGCGCACCATTTCCGCCACACGCTGTTCGTGGATCGGATTGACGAAGCTGAAGAGCAGGCAGATCGCGATGGCTTCCACGCCGGCCCCGGCGATGCGCGCCACGACATCGGCCAACTCCGCCTCGTCCAGTGCGGTCACGATGCTGCCGTCGGCGGCGATCCGCTCGTCGACCTCGAAGCGCAGCTCCTGCGGCACGAGCGGCGGGCGCCGCTCGGGATGGAGGGCATAGAGGTATGGCCGTGCCTGCCGCCCGATTGCGAGCGTGTCGCGGAACCCTTTCGTCGTGATCAACGCGGTGCGTGCGCCCGTGCGGGTCAGCAGAGTGTTCGTCGCCACCGTCGACCCATGCACGACCTCCTGCGGCGACCAGCCCTCGTCGACGATCCCGGCCAAGACGGCTTGCGATGGGTCGACCGGCGTCGAGGGACGTTTGGCCAGGCGCAGCGCGCTCCCGTCCCAATAGAGAAAGTCCGTGAAGGTGCCGCCCACGTCGACGCCCAGCAGTCGATGCGAACGGAGTCGACGAGAGCGGGCGAGGTTGGCGGATCGAGCCATAGGGGGGCGATCTCTACGGCGCCGCCTCGAGCGGGGAGTGCACGTAGCCACCCCCGTCGAGCGCGATCGTTGCCCCGTTGACGTAGTCGCTGGCGTCGGACGCGAGGAAGACAGCCAGCGGCGCTACGTCGTCTTCGTCGCCCATCCGCCCGATCGCGATCTGCGGCCCCACGGCGCCGCGACGCTCAGCGGTCCAGAACTCCCCCGCGGCCAGCGTCTCCGTCACGATTCGACCCATCGCGATGCAGTTGACGTGGATCCCGTGTGGGCCCAGCGCATGGGCCAGGGTCTGCGTGAGCTGCTCCAGCGCGGCCTTGCTTGCCCCGTAGGCGGAGAATCCCTCCGTCGAGTGGTGGCCCGGGGCGGACGTGATGTTGATGACCTTGCTGCCGCCGAGATGGATCATCTGTTGCGAGACGACGTGGATCTGGCCGGCGGCCGCGTCGAGATTCGTCGTGGTCACCTCGGACCACTCCTCCGGCGTTGTCGAGAGGAACTCCTTGCCGGCCGGGGCCTCGCGCGGATTCTCGCCCGGCCACCCCACGGCCGTGGCGTTGACCAAAATGTCGATCTTGTTGAAGCGGTCGATCGCCATCTCCACGACGCTGTCGCGCGCGGCGGGGTCGGCCATGTCGGCCTCGACGGGGATCGCGCAGCGTCCGAATCGTCCAGCCGCCTTCGCCGCCGCCTGCACTTCCGACTGCGTGCGCGTGACCAAGATCGTCTCTGCGCCCACCTCGGCCAAGCCCTCGGCGATGGCGCGGCCGATCCCGCGACCGGCCCCGGCGATCAGCGCGACCTTCTCGTCCAGGCGAAAGCGGTCGAGCAGCATGACCGGCTCCTGTCCCCCGCGAACTCAGCGCAGCCGGCGCACAGCGTGAGCGCCCAGCTACGCCAAAGGCTACGGGAAGTCCGCTGCCAGGGGATCGGCCTGCTGCCTGATGCGCGCTCTACACTTGGGTTGCTGCCCGCTCGCCTCTGACCGCAGCGGTGCCCATAATGGACCAGAGTGGCCGACGGCTTCCCACGAAGCCCCAACGAGCCCCCCTGTCGAGGCGCCCAAGCGAGGACCACCATGGCCGACGAAGCTCAACTCACACTCAACCCGCGCGCGATCACCGGCAAGAAAGTTCGCTTTCTGCGCCGGGAGGATGTGGTGCCGGGCAACCTCTACGGTCGCGGCCTCGACTCGCTCGCGATTCAAGCGCCGATCGATGAGGTGCGCCGCGTCTTCCGCTCCGTGCCTCGTAACTCCGTTGTGCAGGTCCAGGTTGAGGGCGAGAAAAAGACGCGGCCTGTGGTTCTGCGCCACGTCGATCGCAATCCGGTCAGCGGCGAGGTGCTCCACGTCGAGTTCTACCAAGTTGACCTTGCTCGCGTGATCCAGTCCGATGCGCTGGTCAAGTTGATCGGCGACTCGGAGGCGGTGGCCAACGGCGGCACATTGGTCCTGACGATGGACACCGTTTCGCTTGAGGCGCTGCCGATGGACATGCCGGCCGAGATCGTGATCGACATCGGCGACATGGAGAACTTTGGCGCTGCGATTCACGTCTCCGACCTCAGCTTGCCCGCCAACGTTCGTGCTCTCGCGGAGGAGACCGCGCAGGTCGTGACCGTTGTTGCGCCGCGTCTCGAGGAGGAGGAAGAGGACGAGCTGGGCGAGGGGCTCGAAGGCGAGCTGCTCGAGGGCGAAGAGGGCGTCGAGGGCGAGCCCGGCGAAGAGGGTGCCGCGCCCGCCGGCGAGTCTTCGGGCGACGAGTCGGCGAGCGAGTAGCTCAGCTTCCAAGCCCGACGCGGTCACCGCGCAGCTGCCCGCACGCGGCCAAAATGTCGCGTCCTTTCTCGACGCGTACCGTCGCGCCGATCCCGGCCTCGGTCAGCGCCGACTGAAACGCCAACGTTGCCGTGCGCGACGGGCGCTCTCCCACCACTCCCGGCGAGGGGTTGATCGGGATCAGGTTGACGTGACAGTTGAGGCCCCGCAGCAGCACGCTGAGTGCACGCGCCTGCGCGGGGGCATCGTTCAGACCGGCCAGCAGGACGTATTCGAACGAGATGCGCCGCCCCGTTGTCGCGACGTGCGCGCGTGCGGCCGCGATCAGCTCTTCCAGCGAGGCGCTGGGCACGGGCACCAGTTGCTTGCGCAGCGCGTCATCCGGGGCGTGCAGGCTGATCGCGAGGTTCACTCGCGGGTGATCGACGCCGAGCCGCTGAATGCCGGGCACGAGCCCCACCGTTGAGACCGTGATCCGACGCGGACTCATGGCGAAGCCGTCGGGATCACTCAGGCGTCGCAACGCCGCGTCCACGGCGTCGTAGTTCGCTAGTGGCTCGCCCATGCCCATGAAGACGACATTGGTCAGGCCCGACGTTTCTTGCTCCGCAACGGCGCCCAGTTGCAGCACCTGGAGCAGCATCTCGCCGCTGCTGAGCTGACGGCGATAGCCCTGTGCCCCCGTCGCGCAGAAGACGCAGCCCATGGCGCAGCCGGCCTGGCTGCTGACGCAGACGGTCTTGCGTGCTCGCCGCCGCCCGAAGGGGTCGTAGCGCATCAAGACGGCCTCGACGAGTTCGCCGTCGTCGAGCCGCAAGAGCGATTTCGTGGTGGAGCCATCATCGTTACTGAGCTCTGAGACCTGCTCGGCCGGAGCGATGCGCAGACGCCGTGCCAGGGCCGTCCGCAAGGACGCGGGCAGATCGGTCATTGCCTCGAAGTCCGTTACGAAGCGCTGATGCACGCTGCGCCAGATCTGACGTGCCCGGTACGGCTGCGCGCCGAGCTCGGTCAGGATCACGCCCAGCTCCGCCTGGTCGATCTCCAGCAGCGAGGGTTGTCGGCTGGTCTCAGCCATCACTCACCACGGCCTTCCCCAAGGACCACGCCCACCAGATCGCGCTCGCCATTCGCGAACTCGGCTGCCGCGAGTGCGCGCTTGCCTGCCCGCTGCAGCCGCTCCACGCGTAGCGCACCATCCCCGGTGACGACATCGATCGTCTCGCCCACAGCGACGACCGTCCCAGCTCGCCCCGCGCCTCCCGCTTCGACGCTTGCTCGCCAGATCCGTAGCGGCTGGTCGCGCAGCGATGTCGTTGCTCCCGGCCAGGGAGAGAAGGCCCGCACCTGCCGCGCGATTTCGTCGGCTGGACGTGTCCAGTCGATCTGGCCCTGTTCTTTCTTGATCCGTCGCGCACGGGTGACCAGCGTCTCGTCCTGCGGGGTCGGTACGATCTCGTCGGCAAGCCGGCGCGGGATGGTTTCGAGCAGCAGCTTTGCCCCAGCTCGTTCCAGGCGACTGCTGAGCGCGCCCGCGTCGTCGTCCATGCGGATCGATTGTGGCTGCTGGGCCAGGATCGGTCCGTGGTCTTCGCCTTCGTCGACCAGCATGATCGTGACGCCCGTCTCGTCGTCGCCGGCCAGGATCGCGGCCTGAATTGGGGACGCGCCTCGCCAACGCGGCAGCAAGGAGGCATGCACGTTGAGCGTGCCATGCACGGGTAGCTCCAGCACCGACGGCGGCAGGATCTGCCCATAGGCGACCACGATTGACAGATCGGGTGCGTACGCAGCGAACGCCGCTACGGCGTCGGGTTCGCGTAGCCGCTCCGGCTGCAGCACGTCGATACCGGCCGCCTCGGCGATTTGCTTGACCGGCGGCGAGTGCGGCTGCCGGCCGCGTCCCGCCGGCCGGTCCGGCTGGGTCACAACCACGATCGGCCGGTAGGGGCTCTCGATCAGCGCCTCCAGTGTTGGAACCGCGAAATCAGGGGAGCCGAAGAAGGCGACGCGCAGATCGGTCATGGCGTCAGGATACGTCGCGGCGCCTTCATGGCTCGATCAGCCGCACGCCGTCTCCGACGCGGAGCCCAAGCCGCTCGGCGGCGTCGCCGTTGGGCCACGCGATCTCCAGGTAGCCGCTGCTGCCCGTCAGCAGCGATGCCCGATCGGGTGGGGCCAGTCCGTAGCTCTCGGCCAGGCCGCTGATCGAGATCTCGTCACGCCAGCCCGTCGTCGCGATGATCTGTGTCCGTGTGGAACGTCCCTCGCCGCGGAAGTTCGTGATCGCGTTGCCAAAGCGGTCGATGTGGAGCACGTACCCCGCGAGGCCCGTGGCGGCCAGGACCGCCGTCGCCGCAACTTCTGTCAGCGGGTCGCCCAACGACGCCAGATCGCTGCCACTTGCCAGCGCGGCCGCGACGGGCGCCATCACGTCGCGCCCATGGAACGTCGGCGCGACGACGGGTTCCCGGACGCTCGACTGACTGAGTTCGATGGCCCGCAGCCCGGCAGGCAGCGGCTGCGGCGTCGAGGCGGGCTGGGATCGCATTGTGTCGGGCAGGCCGCTGCTCAAGACGCCACTGTCCGGGCCGACGAGAAACGCGTCCTCGGTCTCGATCGCGACCAGACGCCGGTCCGTGCCGACCCCCGGATCGACGACGACAACGTGGACGGCGCCGGGCCCAAACTGCGGCCAAGCGGACTCGGTCAAGAACAGAGCCGTCTCGGCACGTCCTGCTGGTACCTCGTGGCTGACGTCGACGATGCGGGCCTGCGGGGCCAGGCGCAGGATGACGGCGTGCAGTTGCGCGACGTAGGCGTCGCTCAGACCGAAGTCGGTCGTCAAGCTGACGACGCCACTCGGGTTCAGACGACCGGATGGTGACATGCCGAGGGCGGCTAGGAGGCGGCGCGCACAGCGGCGATCGAGAGCACCACGAAGGCGGCCATCAGCACGATCGTCGTGCGGAACAGCACGCGTTCCACGCCGCGGCGAGTGCGGTAGGTCTCCCCGCCGCCGCCGAAGATGTTGCCTAGCCCCTGCCCCTTCGCCTGCAGCAGCACGATCCCGATGATCGCGAGGGCGGCCAGTACCTGGAAGACATTGATGACATCGGCTGTACTCATGGTGCCGTATCCATTGATGTTTTTGCCAACTGGGCTGCTTCGGACTAGCGGGCGTTAGCGACCGCCCAACACGCGCAGCGGTGTGTCCGATCGCGGCACCGCCTCCGCCTTCTCATGGTAAAGAGTGAGCACGGTGTCGGCTAACTTGCTGGGGTCGTGACGGTAACGGTTCGCCTCGTCGACGACATCGGCGACGATCAACTGCGTGCGGGCGGATCCCAACGTCGCGTCGGGGTTAACGCGGACCGGTTCGGAGTGCCAGCGCGGGGGGAGATGGTCGGTCAGGTTGTCGTTCGCGACGACGAAGTCGAAGGGCGCGCCGCCGATGTGCTCCTCAAGTACCTGCAGGTGATTCTGGACGGAGTAGTGGTCGGTCTCGCCGTGCTGCGTCGCGACGTTGCTGATGTAGAGGCGCAGAGCGCGCGACTCCTGGAACGCGATCCGCAGGTCGGGCACGAGCAGGTTGGGCAGCACGCTGGTGAAGAGGCTGCCGGGCCCCACGACGATCAAGTCCGCGCTGCGAATGGCGTTGACGGCGTCCGGGTAGGCTGCCGGATAGGCCGGTTCCAGGCTGACCGTCTGGATCTGGGTTTCGGCTGCGGTAATCGCCGACTCGCCTCGAATCGTGCGCCCGTCCTTCGTCAGTCCTTTGAGATGCACGTCCTCCAGCGTCGACGGCAGGATCTGGCCCTTCACGGCCAGCACTCGGCTGGTCTCGCGAATCGCCTGCTCCATGTTCCCGCTGACTGCGGACATCGCCACGATGAACAGATTGCCGAAGGAGTGACCCTCCAGGCCTTCGCCAGCCCCCTCAGGGAAGCGGTACTGGAAGAGGTTCGTCATCAGCGGCTCGGCGTCGGCCAGCGCCGCGATGCAATTGCGTACGTCGCCCGGCGGGATGACGCCGAGGTCCTCCCGCAGCCGCCCCGACGAGCCCCCGTCGTCGGCGACCGTCACGATCGCGGTGATGTTCTCGGTGTATTCCTTCAACCCGCGCAGCAAGACGGACATGCCAGTGCCGCCGCCGATCGTGACGACGCGCGGGCCGCTCCCGGCGATCCGTTGTCGGTAGAGCAGATTGACGAGGCTCTCGCTCTTGCCCCCGTTCGGGCGTCGTTCCTGGCGCACGGCGTTGAGCAGCGCCGAATTGAAGCGCCAGACTCCTACGACGACGAAGATGATGGAGAGCCCCACGAAGAGAGCTCCGCGCAGGACCTGCGGGATGAACTGCAGAGTGACGTAGTAGAATTCGCCCGGCAGCGTCCAGTTCAGGTACGCCTCGCGCACGAAGAACGAGACTCCCAGTCCCAGGAAGGCCATGCCGAGAAAGAGAAGGACGAACCAACGCTTGACCCCCATACCGGGGACAAGCCACTTCCGCGTATCAGGATCACTGAGCCAATCGCGCATACGTCCGGGCGCCAGCTCCATGAGCCCTCCACCACCTTGCGAAACTATACGTCGACTCGAGGCCTGGAGGCTATGTAATGCTGCGTGGTCGCCGGGATTGAGGCCTCGGCCACCCAGCGACACAGGTCGCAACGCCTTGCCTGCACTTGAAATAACGCCGGCGGACTTACCGCGGTTCCGGACCCGATCCCCAGTTACGAATCGAGCGCATCCAGTGCGGACTTCAGCAGCTCCGTGGCGGTCTGCGGGTTCGCGCGGCCGCGCGTCGCTCGCATGATCTGTCCGACGAGGAACTTGATCGCGGTGTCCTTGCCATCGCGGAAATCCTGTACCGCCGTGGGTTGCTCGGCGATCACCTGCTCGACGATTGTCCGCAGTTCCCCGGCGTCGCTGATCTGGGTCTGGCCCGACTCCGCCACAATCGACGCGGGGTCCTTGCCCGTCTCATACATCGCTTCGAAGACGTCCTTCGCTAACTTGCTGCTGATCGTGCCCGCGTCGATCAGGGCGACCAACTGCCCGAAATGCGCCGGCGCCGGCTTGAGGTCGCCCAGGCTCTCGCCGCGCTCGTTCTGGATTCGAGCGAGCTCGCCCGTCATCCAGTTTGCGATTTTCTTCGACTGCTCGGCCGAGGCGTCATTTGGCAGCTCGGCCACTGCGGATTCGTAGAAGTCGGCCTTGTCGCGATCCTCGGTCAGCAGTCCGGTTTCGAAGTCGCCCAGCCCGTACTGCGACCCGAAACGCGCGAAGCGCGCTTTGGGCAGCTCCGGCAGCGTGGTTTCGATCTGCGCAACCCAGTCGCGGCTGATGCGCATCGGTGGCAGGTCGGGCTCCGGGAAGTAGCGGTAGTCGGCCGCGTACTCCTTGGTTCGCTGGGACGTCGTGATCTCTTCGCCTTCGGTCCAGCCGCGCGTCTCTTGCACGATCCGCTCACCGTCGCGTAGGGCCTGCGTTTGTCGCACGACTTCGAACTCCAACGCCCGATAAACGGCGCGGAACGAGTTCATGTTCTTCACTTCCACCTTGGCACCGAACTCTTCCTGGCCCCATGGACGCAGGGAGACGTTGGCGTCGCAGCGGAAGGATCCCTTTTCCATATCGGCCGTGCTCACGCCCAAGTAGCGCAGGATCTGGCGCAGGCTGACCAGGTAGACGCGCGCTTCGTCGGCGCTGCGCATGTCGGGTTCGGATACGATCTCCATCAACGGAACGCCGCTGCGGTTCAAGTCGATCAGGGAGTAGCTCTCGCCGGCTTCGTTTGTGCGGTGTAGCAGTCGCGCCGTATCCTCCTCCAAGTGGGCTCGCGTAATCCCCACTCGCTTGGTCTCGCCATCAACATCGATGTCGAGATGCCCAAGTCCGGTCAGCGGCATGTCGAACTGGCTGATCTGATAGCCCTTGACCAGGTCGGGGTAGGGGTAGTTCTTGCGGTCGAACTTTGACAGCTCCGGGATCGGCATGTCGAGCGCGAGGCCGGTCTTGATCGTCCACTCGACCGCCTGGCGGTTGATCACCGGCAGCGCGCCCGGTAGGCCCTGGCAGACGGGGCAGACGTGAGTGTTGGGCGGCGCGTCCTGATACGCGGCCGAGCAGCGGCAGAACATCTTCGAGTTGGTGCGCAACTGGACGTGGACCTCAAGACCGATCACGGTCTCGAATTCGGTCTTCTGTGCCGTCTCGGGTGTTTCGCTCGCCATGGCCGCCAGTCTACGACGCCCCGCCGGTCAGCCCTAGCGATCGGTCGACGCCTCGTCGCCAGACCGGAGTAGGGGCACGTCGACTGTCTGTCCGCTACGATCGAGCCCGGGCTGATCCGGGATTGCACTCTCGGCGAACGCCCGCGACCGAATTCGAACCGACTCGATCTTTGGGGGACCGACCAATGAGCGCGTGCGCATGAGCGAAGTCCACGACGCAGCCGATCCTCGCCTTGACCCGCAAGATCACCATCACACGGTGACGCTGATCCACACCTCCGATGTCCACATCGGTACCGGGCACAAGACTGACCACGACGACGAATGGCCAGAGCGCCCAATCGCCGACCTTTCGCGAATGGCCCAGATTGGGCGCGACAACGACGCCGATGCGATGGTCATCGTGGGCGACTTCTTCGACAACAATCGGGTGCGCGAACCTCTGATTGAGGCGACCTGTGAGGCGTTGGCGCGGGCCGGAATGCCCGTCGTGATTTTGCCGGGCAACCACGATCCCTTCATGGCCGACGGCATCTACCTTAAGTACGCGCACCACTTCCCCTCCAACGTCCACGTGATCGGCCGCGAAGAGGGCGAGCTGATTACGTTGCGCGACGCGGGCTTGCAGGTCTGGGGCCAGGCCCACACCGACTACTATGACTTCAACCCCGTGGAGACGCGGCCCCAGTGGCAGGCCCACGGGCAAGCCGACGGCGAACGTCCGCTTTGGCGCGTGGCGCTGGCTCATGGCTACTACGTGAAGTCCGAGTACGAGACCAAGATGTCGTACCAGATCCATCCGCACGACCTGGAGGCGCTCGAGGCTCACTACGTTGGCCTGGGGCACCTAGAGCTACACGAGCGAGTGGGCCCTGACGGTGTGCTCGCGTACTACTCAGGCGCCCCCGATCGGTCGGGCGGCGCCACGATCGTCCGCTTAGCGCCCGACGGGATCGATGTCCGGCACGTCCAGGCCGACGTTCCGCGCGCTGTCGACTCTGGTGAGGGCCATCCCTGTG
>CAUYZA010000023.1:0-17307 GCA_963577225.1 Dehalococcoidia bacterium
CATCCCGTGGCCGGTGGCTCCCGCGCACCGCAACACGCCGGCCCCCTACGGCCAGCGGTTATCATGTCCCCAGAAGCCAAGTTCGATAGCAGAAGAGGGTGTGGCCCAGAGAACAGCTCTGTAGCCAATCTGTAGCCATTCGGCAGCGGCGGGGTAGGACGAATTCACGGACCGCGGGCAACGGAGCCTGTGGTACCCCCGGCAGGATTCGAACCTGCGCCACCGGCTCCGGAGGCCGGTGCTCTATCCCCTGAGCTACGGAGGCTCGCGCCCAGTCTATCGACGAGCCCCGAGGCGAGCCAGCGTCCGCTGTGTCACGTCCGCTTCGACGCGTTCGCAGCCGGAAATCATCAGTTGGGCGCGTTGCGACGGCGGTACTGGACCGATTCCGCCACGTGCTCCGGCCGGATCACATCGGCATGATCGAGGTCGGCGATGGTTCACGCCACCTTGAGCACGCGATGGAAGGCGCGGGCCGAGAGCGAGAGCTGGCTCATCGCCATCTTGAGCAGGGCCGCGGCTTCGTCCTGGAGGCGCTCCTGGCAGTGGGCGCGCACATGGTGCGGGGTCATCGCGGCATTGGTCGCCGGGCCGTCGACGCCGAAGCGTCGCTGCTGCGTGGCCCGCGCGTCGCCGACCCGAGCGCGGACGGCCGTCGACGGCTCCGGTACCACCTCGCCGGCCAGCTTTTCGTAGTCGACGCGGGGCACTTCGACGAAGAGGTCCATGCGGTCGAGCAGCGGCCCTGAGATCCGGCGTTGGTATCGATGGACGGCGCCTTCGTGGCAAGTACAGACCATCAAGGAATCGCCGTAGTTCCCGCAGGGACACGGGTTCATCGCCGCGATCAACATGAAGTCGGCCGGGTAGGTGACGACGCCGCTGGGACGCACGATGGTCACGCGTCGATCCTCCAGCGGCTGGCGCCGCGATTCCAGCGCCGCCACGCCGAACTCGGGCAGTTCGTCGAGAAAGAGGACACCATGGTGGCTGAGGCTGATCTCGCCGGGCCGCGGCTGGCGCCCCCCGCCGACCAGCCCGGCGTTGGAAATGGTGTGGTGCGGGGCGCGAAAGGGCCGCAGGCGGATCAGCGAGACCCCTTCGCGCAGCGTGCCGGAGACGCTGTAGATCTTCGTCACCTCCAGCGCCTCGAGATTGGCCATGTCCGGCAGCACACCGGGCAGCGCGCGCGCCAGCAGCGTCTTGCCGGCGCCGGGGGCCCGCCATCAGCAGGTTGTGGCCGCCCGCCGCAGCGACCTCCAGGGCACGCTTGACGTGCTCCTGCCCGCGGATGTCGCTGAAATCGGTCAGCCTCCGGGGTGGCTCGCTCTCCTCCACGACTACCTGCGCGCGGTTGTAAGGCAGCAAGGGCCGATCGCCGCGCGCGTCGGCCAGCAGGTCTTGTAGCGACCCGACGCCGATCACTTCGAGGTCATCGATCAGTGCCGCCTCGGGCGCCTCGATCAGGGGTAGCACGATCCGCGTTGCGCCCATGCGGCCCACGGCGGCGGCCGCGGCCAGCGCGCCGTGGACGTGGCGCAACTGCGCATCCAGGGCGAACTCGCCGACAAGCACGTCCTACTCCGCGCACGTGGCAGGCAACTGGCCGGAGGCGATTAGGATGCCCACCGCGATCGGCAGATCGTATCCGGGACCCTCCTTGCGCAGGTCGGCGGGCGCGAGGTTGACCGTGATCCGCTTCTGCGGGAACTCCGCGCCGGCGTTACGTATGGCGAACCGCACCCGCTCTTTGGCCTCGGTCACGGCCGCATCGGGCAGGCCCACGATGTGGAAGGCGGGCAACCACGCGGCGATGTCGACTTCGACGTTGACCTCTTCGGCATCGAGGCCCACCAAGGCACAGGCAGTCACAGTTGCGAGCATCCATGCATGGTAGACAGACGCTTCCTTTGAGATATCTATTCGTGTCTCTGATCATAAACACACCACGACGGCAGCGGGGCGCTGGCGACACGATTGACGTACCTTGTCGCGAGGTCGCGCCGAGGCAAGAACCGCGACGAGAGCTGGAGCACACCATGGTGACGATCCCGAACGCGGCAGATATTGCATCGATCGCGAAGGACGTGTCGAACTGGGGGCGCTGGGGCGCCGACGACGAGCGCGGCGCGCTCAATCTGATAACGGACGCGAAGCGGGCCGCCGCCGCGGCGCTCGTGCAGGACGGGCTGGCCGTGAGCTGCGCCCTGGAGCTGCCGGTGACGCCGGCCCCGGACAATCCAACGCCGGTCACCCACCACATGACGGCGGCGGGGGACACGATCGACGACCCGTCCGTCCCGCTGCAGCACACCGGCGATTACTTCGCGATCGCGCCGCACGGGATGGCGACAACCCACCTGGACGCGCTTTGCCACGTGCTGCGCGACGGGCAGATGTACAACGGCTTTCCCGCCTCGACGGTGAAGAGCAGCGGCGCCGAGCGCAACGCCATCACCGTCGCCGAGGAGGGAATCGTGAGCCGGGGCGTGCTACTCGACATTCCAGCGCTGCGCGGCGTCGAGTACCTGGAGATCGACGGGCGAATTGGAGCGGACGAGCTCGAGGCGGCCGAAGAGCGCCAGGGCCTGCGCGTGGAATCCGGCGACATTCTGCTCGTGCGCACAGGACGGGATACCCGTCGAGAAGAGCTGGGCGCATGGTCCCCCGCTGACGGGATGGCCGGTCTCGCGCCGGACTGCCTGCCTTGGCTACGCGAGCGCGACGTGGCGGTGCTGGGCAGTGACGGGATCTCAGACGCGCTGCCCTCGCAGGTGGAGGGCTGGGTACTGCCGATTCACGAGGTGATCCTGCCGACGATGGGCGTGCACCTAATCGATAACGCCCGACTGGGCCCGTTGGCTGCAGCCTGTGCGGAGCGGCAGCGCTGGGAGTTCCAACTCACGCTGGCACCTCTGCGGCTGAGCGGTGGGACGGCGTCGCCGATCAATCCGATTGCGCTGCTCTAGGCGTTTCCCAGCGGCACAGTTATGTCGTTCATGTCCAAGCTTAATTCGAGCGATCGACGCCGAGCATGCCGCGCAGCGCGTCCAACTTGTGCATCACGCGCTGTAGCTGAGCGATGCCATCCGTCTCAACCGTGACCTGAACCAGAACACGCGCGTTGTCTTGCTCATCAGTGCGCAGGCCAACCATGTTGACCCCTTCGTCGGCGAAGACGGTGGAGATATCGCGCACGAACCCGATCCGGTCCCAGCCCTCGATACGCAGCTGCGCGGAGTAACGCGTGCCCGGGGCACTACCCCACCGCGCGTCGACGAGGCGTTGGTGCTCAGGGCTGTGAACCACGTTGTGGCAATCGCTGCGATGGATCGTCGCGCCGCGACTGCGGGTGATGTAGGCCGTGATCGGATCGCCCGGCAGTGGCGAACAGCAATTCGCGAAGCGGGTCAGAAGATTCGGGGCGCCGAGCACGTAGAGGCCGGTCGCGTCCCGCTCGCGCGGATTCGCAACCGAGATCGGCGGCGGAGCGAACGGCGGCGCCTCTTCCGCGATGATCAGTGAGGCCAACTGCAGCGCGATGCCGTGCGCCGTGATCTCGCCGCCCCCGATGGCGACCAACAGGTCGTCCACGCTGCTGTAGCTGTACGTCTCCAACAGCGTTTCTTCGACCTCCGGTAGCTTCAGGCTGAGCCGGCGCATCTCCTTTTCAAGCTCCGACCGGCCGCGCCCGAGGTTCGCCGTCCGCTCCTGGCGTCGGAACCACTGTCGAACCTTGACCCGCGCGTGGTGGGTCTTGAGGAAGCCCAGCGCGGGATTGAGCCAGTCGCGGCTGGGGCCGCGCGACGAGCGGCTCGTCATGATCTCGATCACGTCGCCGTTCTCGAGCTCGCTCGTGAGCGCCACGAGGCGGCCGTTGACCTTGGCGCCGACGCACGAATAACCGACATCGGTGTGGATCCGGAAGGCGAAGTCCAGCGGCGTCGCTCCAGCCAGCAGATCTTTGATCTCACCGCGCGGCGTGTAGACGAAGACCTGGTCCTGGAAGACGTCGGACTTGAGCGTCTCGATGAACTCCTCGGCCCCCGGCAGATCGCCCTGCCAGTCGATCAGTTGCTTGAGCCAGCTCAGCCGTTCCTGCTCCTGGGCGGAGGCCACGCCGCCTTCCTTGTAGCCCCAGTGCGCCGCGACGCCGAACTCCGCCTCCGCGTCCATCTCTCGGGTACGAATTTGTACCTCGACCGGCCGCGTGCCAGACCAGTAGCTGGTTGTGTGAAGCGATTGGTATCCGGACGGCTTCGGGTTCGCGATGTAATCGTCGAACTCGCCCGGGATCGGTCGCCAAATGCTGTGCACGAGCCCGAGCGCGTGATAGCAGTCCTCGCGGGACTCTACGAGCACGCGCAGGGCGAGCAGGTCGTAGATCTCGTCGAATGTCTTGCCGGTCGCCACGTACTTGGCGATCTTCTGGTGGATCGAATAGATGTGTTTGACGCGGCCGCTCACCTCGGCGCGGATGCCGGCCGTGGACAGAGACGTCTGCAACCGACGCTGGAGCCGATCGAGATGGCGCTCGCGCGTGCCACGGCGAGCGGCCACGAGGCCGGCGATGCGACGGTACTCCTCCGGATCGAGGTAGCGGAAGGCGAGATCCTCCAGCTCCCACTTGAACTGCCAGATCCCGAGCCGGGCGGCGAGCGGCGCGTAGATCTCGCGCGTCTCCGCCGCGATACGAACCTGTTTCTCCGGCTCGAGCGCGTCCAGCGTGCGCATATTGTGCAGGCGGTCCGCCAGCTTGACGATGACGACCCGTACGTCCTCCGCCATAGCGATAAACATCTTGCGCAGGTTCTCAGCCTGCGCCTCCTCGCCGCCCATACCCATGGCAATCGAAAGGCCACTGAGCTTCGTCACCCCGTCGACCAGGACCGCGACTTCCTCCGAGAACGCCTGGCTCAGTTCCTCGTGGGTGACACCACAATCCTCGACCACATCATGCAGCAGTGCCGCCTGCAGGACCGGGACCTCGAGCTGCAGCCGCGCGCAGCTCAGCGCAGCAGCGAGCGGGTGCTCGATGTAGGGCCAACCGGAGGCCCGCCGGTGGTCGCTGTGTGCGTCGGCGGCGTAGCGGTAGGCCGCCTCGACCCGGGCGATGGCATCGTCGCCGAGATAGCGTTCAATCTCTTCGCAGAGGTCGTCGAAGACCGGCCGGGCAGGGTCGTTCCGACGTTGCGCAGTCTCAATCGTCATGCGGCCATTGTAGTGGCGCGCGTCTCCCCACCCACATCAACCCGACACGCCATTCCCCGTGCGCGATGTGAGCGAGTCGCCGGCCAGATCCTCCGCGAAAAACCGCACTCGGGCGGCGGCCGAGAGATCCGTGCTTGGCCCCTCACCGGCCAGATCGATGGAGCGGGATGGATCGTCGGACCAGGCGCGAACGGCGTGCATGCGTCGGGCGTCGGCCTCGGGGCCCGGCGTGAGGAAGAGCTCCGATTGCCAGTTTTCGCCTTCCAGGATCTTCGCGAAGTAGTCGGCATGCGCCGTGCTGTAGGTCTCAAGCACGGCGCCCCAGTCCGGCGTCGCCACCAGCGCGTCACGCAGGCTTAGCACATCGCGGAAAGCGAGGGCGAGACCGAAGCCCCAGGTCGGATCGCTGACCCCAGCAGCGTCGCCGATCAGCTCCAGGCCGTCGCGCGCGGCGCGATCGACCCAGGAATCGCTGGCCTCGAACGCGGCCAGAGGTCCCTCCTGAGTCGCCTCGGCGAATATCTCGGGGGGGGGGACACCGCTTTCGATCTGCGCGTCGATGAAGCGCCGGAATCCCTCCTCGCCCGCGTACCGCTGCGGATCGATGCCCTCAACGAAGACGTATGCGCCTGCGTAGCCGTCGCCCTGTGGGAAGAGCGACGCCATCTCGGTGGCGTCGTCCCGGATCAGGAAGAATCCGACATCGTCCGCGCAGTCCAGCCCGCCCACGCGCACGCCGGCCAGCAGACGCGAGGAGCGGTGCTCCCACTCGCGCGCGTTGAGGGCTTTGCGCGCGATCGACGTGCGTCCATCGGCCCCGACGACGAGACGCCCTCGCGCGCTGCGCTGTTCGCCTTCGCAGACGTACCCCACGGTGCGCGGCTGGTCGGGAGCGATGTCGCGCACCCGCGCGCCGCGCTGGACCGTCGCACCGGCTTGGATCGCGTGCTACAGCAGCGCCTCCTGCGCCGCGGGATGAAAGAAGCAGAGCGAAGCGACGCCCTCTGGCGTGGTCAGCGGCCGCGGACGGCCGACTCGATTGCCGATCTTGTCGATAGGGTTGGGATGCGTCGACGCCAGCACGTCTTCCAGTCCGCAAGCCCGAACTTCAGACACCCCCCCCCACGGAGCCAACCACTCCCCGCGCACACGGTCGCGAAAGACCGTCTCCCGTTCCAGCACGAAGACGGAGAACCCGGACTCAGCCAGCAGCGCGGCCAACGAGGCGCCGGCCACACCACCGCCGACAACAACCACGTCATAGTCGATGCTGTTCATCCTGCTTGTCGTCTCCTGCTCGCCAGGGTGCCGCCTTGGGCCCAGTCACTCCCCACTATCAAGCGGGCACCGCTTCGATACCATACGGCGCATGCCCGAGCTACCTGAAGTAGAGACCATCCGTCGCGATCTGGATCCGCTGCTCCTGGGACGAACGATCGTCTCATTCACGGTGCTGCCCGGGGCGGAGCGCCTGCTTGTGGGCGCGCCCGAGGACTACGTCCGATCGCGACTGGTGGGACAGGCGATCGGCCCACTGGAACGGCGCGGGAAGTACCTGCTGCTACCGCTGCAGGACGCCGATAGCGCCCAGCCGTCCGGCACCTGGATCATCCATCTGCGCATGACCGGCTCGCTGAGACACCGAAGCCGGAACGCCCCTGCGGACAAATTCCTGCGGGCCTTGATCGAACTGGACGACGGCAACGAACTGCGCTTCATCGATATCCGCAAGTTCGGCACGTTCGAAGTTGTTGATGATCTCGATGCGCGCTTCGCGGGCAAACTAGGCCCGGAGCCGCTGACGCCGGAGTTCAACGTGGAGGCGCTCTGGGCGGCGCTGCGCGGGCGGCGAACCGCGCTCAAGTCCGCCCTGCTCGACCAATCGAACGTGGCCGGCCTGGGAAATATCTACGTCGACGAGGCACTGTTCCTCGCCCACCTGCACCCCGAGGCGCCGGCCGGGTCGCTGCGCCCCAAAGAGCGCGCCGCGCTGACGAAGGCCGTCGAGCGCGTCTTGCGTGACGGTATCGCCAACCGCGGGGCCTCGTTCCGCGACTACACGGACGGCAAGGGCGCACAGGGATCGCAGCAGTACTTCGTGCGCGTGTTCCGTCGCACGGGCGAGCCCTGCGATGAGTGCGGCGCGGAGATCCGACGCTCGGTCGTCGGCGGGCGCTCATCGCACTGGTGCCCCAGGTGCCAGCCCGCCGCGCAGCAACGACGCCAGGTCCGCTCATCGCGCCCCAGGAAACCCCGCGACGCTGACGGGCACTGATAGCCTGAGGTCGCCATGGTCGACTCGTCGCTACGCCGCACTGACACATCGATACCCGCCAGCCTCGCCAACTGCGAGCAGTGCGGGACGGGCTTTGATCTAGACGGCCTGCACGAACGGACCGCGCTCTGCGACACCTGCTTCCAGACTTACCTGGACGACTTGGAGGTGCCGTTCCTGGAGCAATACGCCCGTTTTGGGGCCAAAGCGCATCGCACGGTGGCAGAGGCGCTGATGCGCGGCCTCGTCACCGCCGATCCTGACGACCGCAAGGTCATGGGCATGCGCATCGTGGAGGAGTACCTCAACGCGTCTCAGGAACTCGTGGCGCTCTACATCGCCTTGCGCAATCGCCAGGCGACCCCCGTCGTGCGTACGTTCTTGGAATTCGAGCTGTCACCGAGTTCGG
The DNA here is from genome assembly GCA_963577225.1 of Dehalococcoidia bacterium. GTDB lineage: Bacteria > Chloroflexota > Dehalococcoidia > Bin125 > Bin125 > JAPUIR01. Next base: position 7,896 of record CAUYZA010000023.1, read on the forward strand.
TGGGGGTCTTCAAAGCGCTGACGGAAGGTCGCTCCAACGACGCGCTGCTGCGCGATCTCGGCTTCCCGACGCTGGCCGACGTTGAGTCGGCGCGCGCCGAGATCCCCAAGCGCGACTACAAGCAGATGCGCGCCGCGATTACATCCGTGCCTCGCGGGATCGAGCGCGTGCGCAAGGTGGAGGCGGGAGCACTTCTGGGCTTGCACGACGGTCTGCGTCACTCCAAGACCCTCGCGCACCAGCTCGACTGGATGCCCGATCGCTCCATGCCGCCCAACCAGGTTGCGCTGCTGGTGCTGGAGCGGCGAAGTCGACGCCTTCTGACACATCAGCTCTCGATCGACGAGCCCCAACTCGAGGCGTTCATCGGCGCGATCGACCAAATCACGCAGTCGGCCCGCGACCTGATCTGGCTCTACCTTCATACGGAGGACGTTTGAGCCAGAGTTGCGGCGCCCGGGCGGCCTTTCGGCCGGTGGCGACAGTGTCCGCTACACGACAGCTGGAGCATGTAACACACCATTCCGCAAAGTAGCCGCGCTGGATCAACCTTTCGCGAAGTCCGTATAATTCTTCGCAACGACTCGAAAGGGACCCAGACACGGTGACCACGACTGGTCGCAGACGACCATTCACCGAGGCAGGGCCTCAACCGCGATGTGTCGCGGAGGCGGCGCGGCGAAAAGCTGCGCCGCGTGTGTTTTGGTCCCATGTCGGGCTCGGGCTGCGCTCGGGTATGTAAGTGAGCAAGTGACCGCCTTCGGGCGGTCACGGTCGTTAAGGGCCGGATCAAGATCGTCGGATCAGCGTCGAAGCGAAGGTAAGGAGTCGATCAATGGCGAAGCGCAAAGAGTTGCGGCAAGCGTACGGATTCGACGACGTGGCGATCGCGCCCGGCACGGTCACGGTCAACCCCGGCATGACCGACGTTTCGACGCAGATCGGTGACCTCACGCTGGACGTGCCGATCCTGGCCTCGGCGATGGACGCCGTCGTCGATCCCGCCTTCGCCATCGAGCTGGGCCGGCGCGGCGGTCTGGCCGTGCTCAACCTTGAGGGCCTGCAGTGCCGCTTCGACGATCCGGATTCGATTCTGGCCGAGGTCGCCGGAAGCGACACCGAAGGCGCGACACAGATCCTGCAGAAGGCCTACACCAACCCGATCCGGCCCGAGTTGGTGGGCCAGCGCATCCAGGAGATCAAGGACGGTGGAGTACCCGCCGCCGTTTCCGTCACCCCACCGAACGCCAAGAAGCTCGCACCCATCGTCGACGAGGCGGGCGCCGACTTCTTCGTTGTGGCGGCGACGGTGACCACAGCCCGGCACGTCTCCAGTTCTAAGACCGGGCTGATCCTGAGCGAACTGATCGACCAGATGTCGATGCCGGTGCTGGTGGGCAACACCGTCTCCTACGACGCCACGCTGGAGTTGATGCGCGAAGGCATCGCGGGGCTGCTCGTGGGCGTGGGGCCCGGCGCGGCCTGCACCAGCCGCGAGGTGCTGGGCATCGGTGTGCCACAGGTCACAGCCACGATCGACTGCGCGGCGGCCCGTGACACCTATTTCGAGGAGAGCGGCCGCTATGTGCCGATCATCACCGACGGTGGTATCCGCACCGGTGGCGACCTCTGCAAGTCCTTCGCCTCCGGGGCCGACGCCGTCATGATCGGATCGCCGTTCGCCGGCACGCTCGAAGCGCCCGGCCGCGGCTATCACTGGGGCATGGCGACGCCGCACGCCGAACTCCCCCGGGGAGTCCGGGTGCACGTGGGCCAGCACACGTCGCTGGAGAAACTGCTCTTCGGTCCAACGTCGCGCACGAACGGCACGGAAAACCTGGTCGGAGCGCTGCGCACGTGCATGGGCAGCGTCGGCGCCGAGAAGCTGCGCGACATGCACGACGCCGATGTGATCATCGCCCCGGCCATCAAGACCGAGGGCAAGATCTACCAAATGATGCGCGACTAATTTGTTGACGGGCTGAGCCGACGCTTTCCGGGCCCAACGAAAGGGCGTTCGCAGTCGGGGTAGTCCCTCCTTCGATGGGGCGCCGACCGTTGCTCGCACCGCCGCCAAGCCGGAGCCGCGCCGCGCATTGAGACCGAGCGAAGCCGAGCGAGCCACCCCATAGACTTCCGCAATGCGACTATTCGGAAACCCCGTGCCTTTACCGGTGCTCGTCGTCGGCGGGGCGGTCGCGGCGTCGCTCTTTGGCGACTCGATGCTCTACGCGGTGATGCCGTCGCGTCCAGAGGACTGGGGCCTCTCGATCGGGCTGGTCGGGATCTTGCTCAGCGCGAACCGGCTCGTGCGACTGCTATCCAATTCCGTCGCCGCCCAGCTCTTCGCTTGGTTCGGGCCGCGCCCACCGATCGCCGCGGCGATGGTGCTCGCCGTCATCACGACTGCGACCTACGGCTGGGCGACCACGTTCTGGGTTTTGCTGCTCGCACGCCTGGCCTGGGGGATGTGCTGGTCGATCCTGCGCTTGGGCGCCTGGTGGACCGTGCTGGATGAAGCAACGGACGCCAACCGCGGCTTCCTGATGGGGATCTATTCCTCGGTCTCGCGCAGCGGCTCGATGGTAGGGGTGGTCGCCGGCGGGCTGTTGACCGATGCGATCGGGCATGAGTGGACCCTGACCATCTTCGCCGCGACGACCGGCGTCGGCGGGGTGGCCTGGTTCATCACGTCGCGCTCGCACCGCACGCGTAGCCCCGAGGAACTGATCGCGGCGGAGACGGGCGCAACCAACGGCTCCGCGCGGAGCGGCCAAGGACAGGGCGCACTGCGCGTGATGCTGGGCGCCCCACAACTCCTGGTCGTGGGGCTCGGCGGCCTGGCGGGCATGCTCGTCTTCTCGGGTCTGCTGACGGCGTCGCTGGGCTTCTACCTCGACGAGCGCTTCGGCGATGAGATCGGCATCGCCGGGCTGCTGATCGGGGTGGCGTCGTTCACCGGGATCGCGTTGGGACTGCGCTTCGGCGTCGACCTCCTACTGGCGCCGGCGGCAGGGCGCCTTTCCGACAAGCTGGGCCGTACGCCGGTGATCTTGACAGCCTTCGCACTGGGCGCGGGCGGGCTGCTGCTGCTGGCCGCCTCGCCCCCGATCGGAATCGTCGTGCTGGCCGTGATGCTGGCGTTCGTCGCGTCGACGGCGCTGATCGTGCTCTTGCACGCGCGCGCGGGTGACCTGGCTCCTGTGGCGCGCCGCGCAGGGGTGATGTCGGTCTACGCGACCTTCCTGGATCTCGGATCGGCGCTGGGGCCGCTGGTGGGGCTGTCCGTGGGAACGCTGGGAGCGTTGCGTTGGGCGCTGCTGGGCGGGGCGCTGCTGCTGCTCGTGATGGCGCTGCTGTATCGACGCGTGACGCAGGAGACGCCCAGGCTGGTCGCTCCAGAAGTCGACGCACCCGTCGAAGCTGAACGCCCGAGTTAACGGAGCACGTCCTAGCCGGCGATGACCTTCACCGCACGTGGCTGGCCGCTGTAGTCGTTCAAGACCTCAACGTCGGCCTGCGGCAGCATGCGCTTCAATGCGCCGACCACTTCATCCTCTTGCCCCGGGTCCAGTTCGATGATGGCGACCCCTTGTGGGGCGAGACGCGGGCCGAGCTGCGTCAGCAGCCGCAGGATCAGCTCCGTTCCGGCGGTGCCCGGGGTGAGGGCTTGCCGAGGCTCGTGCTCGCTCACCTCCGGCTCCAACTCAGGCAGGCGGTCGCTGGGGATGTAGGGGAGGTTGGCGACGACGCACTCCAGCGGCCCCTGGACGGCCGTCAGCAGGTCGCCTTGCACCCATTGGCCGGGCCGGCGTGGGATCAGTCGCTGCGCGTTGCGGCGCGCCACGATCAGCGCCTCGCGCGACACATCGACGCCCAGCAACTGGGCATCGCGACGGTTCTTGGCGATGGCGATCCCAATCGCGCCGGACCCCGTCCCCACGTCGACGACGCGCGCGCGACGCACCCGCAACCTGCGCAAGTGGTCCAGCGCTGCCTCGACCAGGAGCTCGCTCTCGGGGCGAGGCACGAGAACGTCGGGGCTGACCTCGAACTCGAGCTTGAAGAACTCGCGGCTACCCGTGATATAGGCCAGCGGCTCGCGCCCGAGCCGACGCGCGAGGGCCTGCTCGAAGCGGGCTTGGACCGCCGCGTCGATCGGGTCCGTCAGGTTGGCGTAAAGCTCCGCACGCGTCTTGCCGACAGCGTGGCGTAGTAGCACCTCGGCTTCGAAGCGGCTGTCGGCGACGCCGGCGTCTTCGAGACGCCCGGCCGCACCCATCCAGACATCGCGCAATGCGACTCCGGTCGATTCACGCTCGGTCATGTGGCGGCCGCCTCGAGGAGGCGCGCCTCTTCGTCAGTTGCGACGGCGTCGATCAAGGCGTTGAGTTCGCCTTCAAGGATGCTGCTGAGATTGTGGATCGTCAGCCCGATCCGGTGATCGGTGACGCGGTTCTCGGGGTAGTTATAGGTGCGGATCTTCTCGGAGCGCTCACCGGACCCGACCTGCGAGCGCCGGTCGGCCGAGCGCTCGTCCGCTTGGCGTCGCATCTCAAGGTCGTAGAGGCGCGCCTTGAGCACCGACATCGCCTTGACCCGGTTCTTGAGCTGCGAGCGCTCGTCCGTACAGGTGACGGAGATCCCGGTGGGCTCGTGCGTCAAGCGGATCCCGGACTCCACCTTGTTGACGTTCTGACCGCCGGCGCCGCCGGAGTGGAAGCGGTCCATGCGGATCTCAGATTCGTCGATCTTGAAGTCGATATCTTCAACCTCCGGCAGGACCGCGACGGTCGCCGTCGACGTGTGGATACGGCCTTGCGCCTCCGTCTCGGGCACGCGTTGAACGCGATGCACGCCGCTCTCGTACTTGAAGCGCGAGAAGGCGCCCTTGCCGTTGACCTCGAACACGATCTCCTTGAAGCCGCCGGTCGGCGTCGTGCTGGCGGAGATGATCTCGGTCTTCCAGCGTTGGCTGTCGGCGTAGCGTCCGTAGGCGCGATAGAGGTCGCCCGCCCAGAGGCCCGCTTCGTCCCCACCGGTGCCGGCCCGAATCTCGATGATCACGCTGCGTTCGTCGTTCGGATCCGTCGGCAGCAGCGCCCGCTTAGCCCGCTCGTCGAGTTCGACGAGCTGCGCCGTGAGCTGCTCGACCTCGGCCAGGGCCATCTGCTTCAGCTCGTCGTCGTCGGCTTCCTGCAGCAGCTCCTGCGCTTGGCTCAGCTCGTCAGTGGACTTGAGGTGGGTCCCGAGCAGCAGCACGAGGGGCTCAAGCTGCGAGCGTTCGACGGCCAACTCCTGCAGTCGCTTTGCATCGCGCGCGCGTTCGGGCGTGGCCATCTCCGCCTCGATCTCGTCGAAGCGGGCACGCATGCCTGCGATTCGGTCCCACATGCCTGGCATGGATCGTTTTCCTGACGGCCGCTCGCATCTCTCAAGCGGGGCGATCCGGCTCTTGGGCCCAGTATACGCGCCCGCCTCTTGCAGTCCGTTCCGCGGCCGGTTACGTGGACGTCAGCTCGCCGACGACATCCGCCAGCGCGACCTGTCGCTGTTCGCTGGCGGCGAGATCGCGCAACTCCACGACACCATCCGCCAGCTCCCGCTCGCCCACGATCAAGGCAAGCTCGGCTCCGACGCGGTTTGCGTGCCGCATCTGCGCCTTCATTGAGCGACCGCCGTAGGTCATGGTGGCCGACACCCCGGCACGACGCAGGCGGGCGGCAAGCCGCGCGCCGACCTCAGACGTACCCTCCCCCAGCGTGACGACGACGACCCGCGGGCCCGTTCCGGCTCCAGGTGCGAGATCTTGCTCACGCAGGTTGATCGCGATCCGCTCCAGCCCCATCCCGAACCCGATCCCGGGCGTCGGCGGCCCACCGAGATCTTCGATCAGGCCGTCGTAGCGGCCGCCGGCCAGCACTGTGACCTGGGAGCCTTCGCGCGCGGGTACGAGCTCAAACACGGTGTGCGTGTAGTAATCGAGTCCACGCACCAGCGTGGGCGCCTCGCGGAAGGGGATCTCCAGCGCGGCGAGCTGGCCTTTGACCGCATCGAAGTACGCCGCCGACTCCGGACGTAGGTGCTCCGCGATTGTGGGCGCGCCCTCCTGGAAGGGCTTGCAGGAATCCTTCTTGCAGTCGAGCAAACGCATCGGCGCGCGATCGAAGCGGCCCCGACAGTCGGCGCACATCGCGTCTAGGTTGGACTCGAAATGGGCCCGCAGCACGGGCACGTAGGCCTTACGGTCCTCGCGATCGCCGATGCTGTTGAGCAGCAGGGTCAGCCCCTCCAGCCCAAGCTCTTGGCTGATACGCCAGCCGACGTCCAACACCTCCGCGTCCAGCGCCGGATCGAGTACGCCCAACGCTTCGAGGTCGAACTGCTCAAACTGGCGGTAGCGCCCGGCCTGCGGGCGCTCGTAGCGAAAGTTGATCGCGTGCGCCCAGAGCTTCACCGGCTGCGGCTCGTTGGAGAGGCCGTGCTCGAGATAGGCCCGGCAAATCGCGGCCGTGGGCTCCGGCCGCAACGCCAGGCGGTCGCCGCCGCGGTCCTCGAAGATGTACATCTCTTTCTCGACGATGTCCGTCGCGTCGCCGATCCCGCGCACGAAGAGATCGGCGTGCTCAATGATCGGCGTGGCGATCGGGCGATAGCCGGCCAATTCAGCGACGCGCGACGCGGTCGTGAGGATATGCGTACGGACGGCGTAGTCGTCCGGAAGCACGTCGTGAGTACCGCGTGGGGCTTTGTACATCGTCTTGCCGATTCTGCATCCCGCTCAGCGACAGCGCGACGCTTGCGCCGGCTAACTAGTGACCATCGTAGGTAGGCGGGCTGTCGGTCGCTAGGCGACAGGCGACGCGCGGCGGATCGCCTGTCGCTTGCCGCCAGCAGAGGGTCGACTAGACGGAGTACGCGGTGAACCCGAGCAGGGCAATGCTCAGAGCAACGAAGAGCACGGCCCAACCACTCATCACGATCCAGTGGGGCAGGCGACGTCGATTTCGTGGCAGCTGAGCCGGGTTCGGATAAGTGCAGCGCATGACAGCACTCCTCTCTCCCTCCCCAAGGACGCTATTTATAGTCAAGTACTGAAGGGCTGTCCAGATCGTGAAGCTCTGAACAAGTTGCCTCGGCGACGGATCTCAGACCGTGATCTGATCGTGATCTTGCGCGCAGAAACGCGGTGGAAGGTCGGCTGACAAGGCAGAGGCTTCGAAGCCGACTAGCGGAAGGCCTGCGTGCTGCCGCCTGAGTACGCGCCGGACAGGATCTGCGGCTCGAAGAAGGTCGACTCCAGCTGTGGCTCGGCCACGTGCTCGTAGAGCGCCATCTTGAAGATGCCCTCGAGCGCGTTGACGACGGCCAGCGCGATCCCCGCCAGCGGAACGACGACGATCATCGCCGCCACCGGCGAAATGGGCGCCAGCACCGCCGCGGCGATGATGGCCGGCAGCAGCGCGACGATGCGGATGATGCCGAAGCCGAAGCCGGAGACAAGCTGTTCACCCCAGGTGCGGGAAAAGTAGCTCTTGGAGCGCTTGATCGCCTCGATCGGGCCCACGCCCTCGACGATCAGGATGGGTACGACGAAGAACGTCATGTAGGCCCAAACCGCGCCCACAATGTCGATCATGATGCGGCCGATGAAGGAATCCGTTTTGCCGCGCAGGTAGGTCAGAATGATGAAGATGATCGCTGAGATCACGGACCAGCCAAAGACCGCGACGAGGTGTTTGTTGACGGCTGCGAAGCCGGTACCCACGCTGGGGTCTCCACCCCGCAGCCTCACCCGCGCGGCCCCCATCAGGGCAGCGTTGAAGTAGTTGACCACGAACATCACTGCCACCAGCGCCAGCACCGCAACCACGATGTCGCCCGCCTTCAACTGCGACCCCTCGCCGGCGGTGTCAAGCCGATCAAAGGTCCCGATTGAGGCGAAGATGCCCGCCGTGATACCCGCGATGATCAGCACAAAGACGCCGGCCAGAACCGGGAAGACCAACAGCTCCTTGTCCTGGCGCAGGACGGACATGGAGGTCTTCGTGATGTTCCACGTGTTGCCGAAGGTTCGGAAAATTCCACCCATAGTCGCTCAATCGTACCATGCGCGCCCGATCGCCCCGCCGCGGTCGGTAAGCCTTGGGTAAGAACCGCTCCAGGCGGCACACCCAGCTAGACGGCGAACGATTCCATATCGCGCCAGTTGGGGCCGATCTTCATCTCGATCTGCAGCGGCACCACCATCTCGATAGCGTTGGGCATGAACTCCTGCAGGATGCCCCCCAGCTCGTCCGCCTCTGCCCGCGGGAGCTCGAAGATCAACTCGTCGTGCACCTGCAGAATCATGCGGGTGGCCAGCTCATGCTGGCGCAGCGCGTCGGCGATGCGTAGCATCGCCACCTTCATCACATCGGCCGCGGTGCCTTGCACCGGCATGTTGACCGCGACGCGCTCCGCCGCCGCGCGCACCTGGAAGTTGGCCGACTTGATCTCGGGGATGTAGCGACGTCGCCCCAGCAGCGTCTCCGCGTAGCCAGTCTTCTTGGTCGACTCCTTGATCTCCTCGATGTACTCCGCGACGCGCGCGAAGCGCTCGAAGTAGGAGTCGATGAAAGCCTGGGCGTCCTTGCGTTCCATGCCCGAGCGCTGCGACAGCCCGTGCGCGGTCAGTCCGTAGATCACGCCGAAATTCATCATCTTGGCGATCCGGCGCATCTCCGGGTCGACCTGATCCGGATCGACGCCATAGGCCCCGGCAGCGGTCGCGGCGTGAATGTCTTCGTCGTTCTGGAAGGCCTCGATCATGGCGCGATCTTCCGCCAGGTGGGCCAGCACGCGCAGCTCGATCTGGGAGTAGTCGGCGCCCAGGAAGATCACGTCTTTCTCCCCATCGAGCGGCGTGGCGACGAACGCCGCCCGGATCTCGCGGCCCATCTCCGTCCGCACAGGGATGTTTTGTAGGTTGGGGTTCTCTGACGAGAGCCGGCCGGTAGCGGCGACGGCCTGGTTGTACTCCGTGTGGATGCGGCCGGTGTCGGGGTTGATCAGTTCTGGCAACGCGTCGACGTAGGTCGACTTGAGCTTGCTGTGCTCGCGGTACCTGAGGATCTGATCGACGATCGGCCACTCCGGAGCTAGGCGCTCAAGCGCCTGCGCGTCGGTGCTGTAGCCCTGCTTCGTCTTGCGCGTCTTCGGCAGACCCAACTCCTCGAACAGCACCTGGCCGAGCTGCTTGGGCGAACCGAGATTGAACTCATGGCCCACCATCTCGTAGACCCCGGCCACGATCGCATCGACCTCTTTGCCCAACCGACCGGAGAGCTCGTCCAGCAGGCTGCGGTCGCACGTGACGCCCGTCGACTCCATCTGGGCCAGGATTTGCGCCAGGGGCAGCTCGAGCTCGCGG
>CAUYZA010000024.1:0-17016 GCA_963577225.1 Dehalococcoidia bacterium
CGTTGGCAAGGTAGTCCAGAAAAAAGAGCGGGCGTGCGCCGGCCGTCAGAATGTCGTCTACACAGTGGTTGACGAGGTCCTGGCCCACGGTCGCCAGGCGCCCCAACGTGGCCGCCAGGAGAACCTTGGTCCCGACCCCGTCGGTCGAAGCGACCAGGACGGGATTCGCGAAGCCGGACAGGTCAAACAGCCCGCTAAACGGCCCCACGCCCCCCATCACCTCCGGCCGCGACGTTTCCGCCGCCAGCGCCTTGAAGCGAGGAATCAGGCGATCGTTGGCGCCGATGTCGACCCCGGCCTCGGCGTATTGGGGGGCTGACTGCTCCGCATCGGTTCTTGAGTCGGCTGGTGGCATGCTCGCTCGCCCCGTGTTGGCGCTCAATGCGGGGCTCAACCCCGAGCTTCTTCTTCGATCGCGTCGGAGTTGGGAGAACTGAAGATCGCGACATTAGCGACGCCGCGCGGCGAGTCGCCCTCCATGCCCAGGTCGTCCTGTTCCAAGGCCAGCTTGTCCATTTCGAGCTGGACCGGAACCGGGTAGTCACCGGTGAAACACGCCTCGCAGTGCGACTCCTTGCCGCTCACGGCCCGCCGCAACCCCTCGATCGAGAGGTAGGCCAGGCTGTCCGCACCGATGTGTTCGCGCACCTCTTCGACGGTGTGATGCGACGCGATCAGCTCACCGCGCGTCGCCATGTCGACGCCAAAGAAGCAGGCATGCCGAATCGGGGGCGCGGTAATCCGCACGTGGATCTCGGCCGCGCCCGCGGCGCGCAGCAGCTGCACGATGCGAGGCGTCGTCGTGCCGCGCACGATCGAGTCGTCCACGACGATCAGCCGCTTGCCGTTGATCACCTCGGCCAGGGGGTTGAACTTGAGGCCTACGCCGCGCTCGCGCAGTAATTGGTCGGGTTGAATGAAGGTGCGGCCCACATAGCGGTTGCGGACCAGACCGTCGACGTAGGGCACGCCCGACTCCTGGGCATAGCCCACCGCGTGCGCCGTTGCGGAGTCCGGCACCCCGATCACCAGGTCAGCCTCGACGTCGTGGGACTCGCGCGCCAACTCCGCCCCCATGGCCAGTCGCGCTGTGTAGGCCAGCTGTCCGTCGAGCCTGGAGTCCGGCCGCGCGATGTAGATCTGCTCGAAAATGCAGCCGGCCGGCTCGGTCGGCACCGCAACCTGCTCCGACTTGAGCCCATGCTCGTCGATCGTGATCAGCTCACCCGGCTCCACGTAGCGCACGAACTCCGCGCCGATGTGATCCAATGCACAGGTCTCGGAAGCCACAACGTAGGAGTCGTCGTCGATCTGGCCGATGCAGAGCGGCCGCACGCCGAGCGGGTCGCGCGCCGCCATGACCGACGTGGGAGTCAGCAGTGTGAGGGAATAGGCGCCGCTGAAGACGCGCATCACTTCGGCGAAGCGCTCAGCCCAGGTCCCGCCCAGCGAGAGCAGGTACTTGCCGATGATCTCGGTGTCGGTCGACGTCTCGAAGTGCTGGCCCTCAGACTCCAGGTTGGCCCGGATCTGCGCCGCGTTGACGATGTTGCCGTTGTGGGCCAGCGCCAGCCGACCCTCCGGCCCCTGCATCAGCAGCGGCTGGGCGTTGCGATAGCGGCTGGAGCCTGTGGTCGAGTAGCGAGTGTGGCCGATCGCGGCGATGCCCTGCAGCGGCTCCAGGGCTTCTTCGTCGAAGACCTGGGCCACGAGCCCCATGCCGGTGCGCAGCTTGAGACTGCTGCCATCGGAGGCGCAAATGCCGGCGCTTTCTTGGCCACGGTGCTGAAGTGCGAAAAGCCCGTAGAACGTGAGACGAGCCACGTCCAGGCGTGGAGCGTAGATCCCGAAGACTCCGCAGGCTTCCCGGATTTGGTCGCCCACAAATCCTCCCTGAAAAGGGAACCCGGCACGTCACTAGCGTCCAGGTTGCAGGAACGACGGGAGTGTATCACGCCCATGCTTTGTGGCGTCTCGGCATCTTCGCAAGCGATCGGCTCGGGTCAGCGACCGGCGTCGTCGACGGTCGCGCCAGCCTGCCAGCGACGATGCTCCACCATCAAGCAGCGGTCTTGCACGGTCAGCAGACCGCGCTCAGCGGCGCGCGCCAGTCCGGCCGCGTTCGTGATCCCAAGCTGGAGCCAGACCGCGGCGACACCGCGCTCGATCGCCGCATCGATCGCGGCGTCGGTCTGCGCGGGACGACGAAAGACGTTGACCAAGTCGATCTCGATCGAATCCGGCACGGCAGCGAGCGACGGATACACCGTCTCGCCCAGAATCGGGCCGTGCTCGCGCGGATTGACCGGCACGATACGGTAGCCCTGCTGCTGCATGTAGGCCGTCACGCGATGACTGTCCCGCCCGGGATCGGCGGACAGCCCGATCACCGCGATCGTCCCGCTCGAAGCCAGGATTGCGTCTTCGACGTCGACTGGAGGCGGCCCAGCCGCGCTCAACGCGTCACCAGATCGGCCCGCGAATCTCGGCGCCCGAGAGTGCCGCCAGCGCCTCGGCCACGTCCATCACGATGTCCAGCCCCTCCTCTTCGCGGGCGCGCGGCACGTTGTAGCTGCCCAGCGGCAGCCGCTTCCCGCTTTTTTTGACCAGCACGATCTGCCACTGGGCAATCTCGAGGGCGGGCTCATCGGCGCCAGCGTGCCGCTGCGCCCGCGCGACGTCCTCCACCACAAGCTCGCGGATCTTCCAAAACGGCACCAACTCGCTCGTACCGACGCCGAGCCCCAGGAAGCGCTGCTTGAACGAGACGTTCTGGCCGTCGCGATCGGCCACCACGTTCGCTCCGAAGATGGAATAGATGAACGACATCCCCGACAACGGCAGGACGATTACCGCGATCAGCAGCATCACCGGCAAGAGGAAGAACGGCAGCGACTCCGCCCAGATCACGATCGACGCCAACAACAGCGAGGTCAGCACGAAGCCGATCGCCGGGGCGATGATCGCCGAGCGTGGCGGGCCCACCTCGATCCGCTCCGGCCGGATCTGGACCACGGCGCGATGCAGCAGAACCCGGCGCGGCTCCAGCGGATCGTCGCGTTGAAGCGCCTCGACATCGGGTGCCGCGTGAGCCAGGGCCGGATCCCCGTCTTGCGACGCGGGTGCATCGTCGGCGTGGGTCTCAGAGCTTGCCATCGCTGGCGAGTATATCGACGCAGCCGCCTGACACGAGCGAAATCAATCAGGCGATGGACTGGCTGTTCGGGCCGCTCGTATGCTCGTGCGCATGGACCGCACACGACTGACCGGGACCCTCTTGATGGCCTTCACGGCCCTCCAGTTGCTGCTTTTCGTGGTCGGCGCGCTGCGACGCTCGTACACCGCGCTGGCGTTGCCTGTCGCCGGTCTCGTCGCGATCATGTCGCTGCTCGGCTTCTGGGTTGGCTGGACCCTGGCCACGATGGAGGACGACCTGACCGGCCTGGAATTCGAAGCCGAACCGCTCGACGAAGCCTAACAAGGTAGGGCTAGCCCGCCACCAGCCCGCTCGCCCACTCCGACCCCGCCAGACACTGCATCCCCACCTGATCCGTCAGCGCCGCCGCCTGCGCGACGGACTGTTGCCAACCCGGCGGCACCAGATCGCCATCGATCTCGGCCAGAGGCACCAACACGAAGGCACGCTCGGCCATCCCGGCATGCGGAACCGTCAGCAGCTCCGATGCCATCCGCGCCGCGCCGTGCACGAGCAGATCGATATCGATCGGGCGGGGACCCCAGCGGATCCCGCTGCGGCGTCCAAGCGACTGCTCGATCGCCTTCGCACCGCGCAACAGCGCCCGTGGATCGAGCCGCGTCTCCAGCTTGACGACGGCGTTGTAGAACGGCGGCGGCTCGTCGATGCCGGGAACAACCAACGGCGGCGTCTCATAGAGCGACGAGACGGCCACCAACGCCGACTCTTCGGCCAACAGCCGCAAGCTGCGACGCAGATTCTCGCGGCGATTGCCCAGGTTGGAGCCGAGTCCGAGGTAGACCTCAGTCATCGCCCTCGTCCCTCATGGTGTCCATGAGCGTCCCACTCGGTCCCGCCCCACGCACGACGGCATCCGTCATCCGCGCCACGCGGCTCATCTCCCGCACGTCATGCACGCGCACGATGTCTGCGCCGTTCCCGATCGCTAGTGCCACCGTCGCCGCCGTTCCTTCCAGGCGCTGCTCGACCGGCAGATCCAGCACCCGGCCGATGCTGCTCTTGCGCGAAGTTCCGATCAGGATCGGGCGGCCCAGCTCGCGCAGCTCGCGCAGCCGCCGCAGCAGTTCGAGATTCTGTTCCACGCGCCAGCCGAAGCCGAAGCCCGGGTCGACGATGATCCGCTCCTGCGGGATCCCCGCCGTTGTCGCGGCCGCCATGCCGGCCTCCAGTCCGTCGCAGACATCACCGATCACGTCGGACTGCGACTCACGCGGCGTCCAGTTGCGTTGGTTGTGCATCACGACGATGGTCGCCTCGTGCTCGGCCACCACCGCCCCCAGCGCGGGATCGGCGCGCAGCCCGTTGACGTCGTTGATCAGCGACGCACCCGCCCCAAGCGCCGCGCAGGCTACCACCGCCTTCGTTGTATCGACGCTGATCGGCAGCTCGGTCTCCGCCAGCAGCCGCTCCACGGCCGGAACGATACGGGCCAGCTCCGCCTGCGGCGAGACCGGCTCAAAGCCGGGCCGAGTCGACTCGCCGCCGAGATCGAGCAGGTCGGCGCCGGCCGCCGCCATCGCGACCCCCTGCTGCACCGCCGCCTCGATCGCCGCGTCGCCACCGCCCGCGATCAGGCCATCACCAGAGAAGGAGTCGGTCGTCAGATTGATGATGCCCATCACATACGTGCGGGCACCCCAATCGAAATCGCGGCCACGAAGCGTGAGGCGGGGAGGAGGGCTCATTGGGCGCCGCTTCTAGGTGATCGCAGTCTCGCTGACGACCGGCTTGCGCTCCTCGCCGCTCGTCGCAAGCTGCACCATGCTGCTGTCCGCGGGCAAGTCGCCGGCCACCAACTCCAACTCCGAAGCCTCACCGTCGCTCATCTGCCAGATCCGCACGGAGGGCGGATCCTCCGCCAGCGAGACCAGCAGCCAGTAGGGCCAATCGTCCGGCCCCTCCAGCATGCGAGAGAAGTTGGCGTCGGTCGGCGAGGGCCGGGCCTCGCTCATCGTGTGCGAGTGGTAGACGACAAGGACTTCGCCTCCGTCCTCCTCAATCGTGCGGTAGAGGTAGTGCAATTCGCCCGGTGGGATCGAAAAGCGATACGAGCTGGCCTCCGCGTTCGTCGCGCGGTACAGCTTCAGTCTGCCCTCGGCGAAGCGCGCTATCACGCCACAGCACTCGTTCGGCACGTCCTCGCGGCTGTGCGCGACCATTTGATCGATGAATTCCCGCGGCAGCGTCACCGGCTCCGCCATCGGCCAACCTCTCGTTCCGTCCGCTCTCCTTAAACAAGATTACCGGCGGCCCCGCTTGCGCGCGAAAAGTGGCGCAAGCGAGCCGCCGACAAAGTGTCAGCCGCTCGACGCGCGACTAGTCAGCCTTCGGCTGCGCGGTCGTGCGCAGGTACGGGCGGTGGGTCGTGAAGCCCGCCGGGAACAGTTCCTTGGCTTCCTCGTCACTGACCGTCGGCAGGATCACGACATCGTCGCCCTGCTTCCAATCGGCCGGCGTCGCGACCTTCTGGTAGGTCGTCAGCTGCAATGAATCGATCACGCGCAGGATCTCGTCGAAGTTGCGGCCCGCCGAGGGCGGATAGGTCAGGGTCAGCCGCAGCGTCTTGTTGGGATCGATCACGAAGACCGAGCGCACCGGCGTCTTGTCGTCGGAGTTCGGGTGGATCATGTCGTAGGCCTCAGCCACGGCACGGTCGCTGTCGGCGATGATCGGAAAGTTCACCGTCGTGTTCTGGGTCTCGTTGATGTCTTTGACCCAGTCCGCGTGCGACTCGATCGGGTCGACGCTGAGGCCCACGACCTTCACGTTGCGCTTGTCGAACTCCGGCTTGAGCCGCGCGACGGTCCCCAACTCCGTCGTGCAGACCGGCGTGAAGTCCGCCGGGTGCGAGAACAGCACGCCCCAGCCATCGCCGAGGAACTCGTGAAACTTGATCGCCCCCTCCGTCGTCACCGCCTCGAAATCCGGAACCTTGTCGCCTAATCGCAATGCCATGTTCTACGTCCTTCCAGGAACCCACGCCCCGCGCAACCAATGCACGCGGAACGAGGCGCCAAAGATAGCGAATCCAACCTGCTCGGGATCGCTGCGGGCGTATCTCAGCGAATACCGCCCCGCCGCTTCAAACCGCAACTACCACCAGACCTGGCCCTCGATCTCTTCGTCGCCCTCGATATCGTCGTACTCACGCCCCCACAGGCCCGTGGAGATGTACTTCCAGCCCGCATCGGCCAGCAGCACGACGATGTGCCCGTCGTCGATCCGCTCCGCCAGGCGCTGCGCCGTGCGTACGGCCGCACCGGCCGAGATACCCGCGAAAATGCCCTCGTCCTCCAGCAGTTGTTTGGTCACCGCGAACGAGGTCCGGCTGTCGATCACGATGCGCCCGTCCAGCACCGACTCGTCGAGCACCGGCGGGATGTAGCCCTCGTCCAGACTGCGCAGCCCTTGCACCAGATCGCCCGGATGTGGCGCCGCCGCCACGATTTTCACCTCGGGCCGGTGCTGCTTCAGGTAGCGGCCCACGCCGGTCAGCGTGCCGCCGGTGCCCAGACCAGCGACGAAGTGTGTGATCTCCGGGCAGTCGCGCACGATCTCGGGGGCGGTCGTCGCGTAGTGCGCGTCCGGGTTCTGCGCGTTCTCGTACTGCATCGGCATGAACAACGACGGATCGGCCGCGCCGATCTCCTTCGCCATCCCGACGGCGCCATTGCTGCCCAACTCACCCGGCGAGAGCGTCAATTGTGCCCCGTAGAAGAGCAACAGCTCGCGACGCTCCGCGCTGACGCTCTCCGGCATCACGCAATGCACGGGGTGGCCGTAGAGCCGAGCCACGAGCGCGATCGCCAGGCCGGTGTTGCCTGAGGTCGGTTCCAGGATCGTCTGGCCGGGCGCGAGCGAGCCGTCGGCGCGGGCGGTGTCGATCATCGCCTTCGCGATGCGATCCTTGACCGAGCCGCTCGGGTTCTGTCCTTCGAGCTTGACCCAGATCGCGACGCCCTCTTTGGGCGACATCTTGTTGAGCCGCACCAGCGGCGTGTTGCCGATCAGCTCCAGGACGGATTCCGCGCGTGTGGTGGGGCCCGGAGCAGCCACGCTCAAACCACCAGCCGCTGCAGCGGCTCAGGCTCCCTATCGCCATGGAAACCGGTCACGCCCGGTGTGTTGCGCACCACGTGCCACGTCTTCTGGTCGTAGCGCAGCTCAACCAGCAGGCTGCCCTCGCGGGGCACACCGAACGCGCTGGCCGCCGTGTCGCTGCCCAACAGCGCGCGCCCAATCCAATCGGCCACGTCCATCTTCTGCGCGCGTTGCAGGAGGTTGCGCCGAGCCGACGCCTCGTTGCCAGGGTCGGTGTGGAGCAAAACCCAACGGATGTCGTCGCTGCTCATAGCGGATCAGCAGCCGCCGGCCAGCGCGGGCAGGATCGCGAGCACGTCGCCGTCGTTCAGCTCCGTCTCCATCTTGTCCATGAAACGGATGTCTTCGTCGTTGAGGAAGATGTTGACGAAGCGCCGCAGCTCTCCGTCCTCCATCAGTTGATGGCCGATACCAGGATGATCGCGCTCGATCGAGCTCAGCAGCGCCCCCACGTTGGGGCTGTCGTACTGCAGCAGCTTTTCGCCGTCGGTAAACTTGAGCAGCATCGACGGGATGCGCACTTGAATTGCCACGTCGGACCTTCTCCCTTCCCGGCTGACCCAATCGCCGCCCGGTTTAGTTGTCGCTTGCCAGGGGTCCCTCATGGAAGGGGGATCCGCAGAACTCTTCGTAGTCGATCAGTTCGGTCACGGTCGGCGCCTCACCGCAAAGCGGGCAGGCCGTGTCGCGCTGAATCTTGACCGTGCGGAACTCCATCGCCAAGGCGTCGTAGAGCAGCAGCCGATTCTTGAGCGGTTCGCCCAACTCCAGCAACAGCTTGATCACCTCGGTCGCCTGAATCGCGCCCACGGTGCCCGGCAGCACGCCCAGCACCCCGGCCTCGGCGCAACTCGGCACCATGCCGGGCGGCGGCGGGCTGGGGTAGAGGCAGCGATAGCAGCCCTCACCAGGGAAGAACGTCGTCACTTGGCCCTCGAAGAGGAAGATGCTGCCGTCGACCAAGTGCTTGTCCAGCAGGTAGCTAGCGTCGTTGACCAGGTAGCGCGTCGCGAAGTTGTCGGCCCCGTTGACGATCACGTCGTACTGGCCCATCACCTCCATCGCGTTCTCCGAGGTCAGCGGCTCGTTGTGCTTGACCACGTTGACGTTGGGGTTGATGTCGGCGATGCGATCGGCCGCGGAATCGACCTTCGGCCGCCCGATGTCGGACGTACCGTGGATGATCTGGCGCTGCAGGTTGCTGGCGTCGACGACGTCGAAGTCGACAATGCCGAGCGTGCCGACGCCCGCCGCGGCGAGGTAGACGAGCACCGGCGAGCCCAAACCGCCGGCCCCGACCACGAGCACCTTGCCACTCTTGATCTTGCGCTGCCCCATCGGACCGACCTGGTCCATGATGATGTGGCGGCTGTAGCGCTCCACCTCTTCCGGTGCGAGCGCCTCGCCGCCCGCGATGGCCGGGATGACGGAGACCTCATCGCCATCGCTGACGGTGGTCTCGGCCCCTTCCAGCGAGCGGATCTCGTGGTTGTTCACGTAGACGTTGACGTGGTCCAGGATCTGGCGGTCCTCCGTGAAGACCATCTCCCCGAAGCCGGGAAAACGTTGTTCTAGATCAGTCAGCACCCCGACCACGTCGGAGCCATCCGCGTCGACGAAGGTGCGGTTGCCGGTCAGACGCCGGAACGGCGTTGGAATGTAGACCTTCACGCTCATCTTCTCCTCCAGCGGGCGGCGCAAACGCGTCAGCCCAAACTTGTTCAGCTCCCAGCGCTCGCGAGCGAGCGCCCTCCGGCCAGGTTCACGCTCAGATAGCGCTCCCCGGTATCCGCGATTACCGTCACGACACGCTTCCCCGAGCCCAATTGTTCCGCCACCCGCACGGCGGCAAATACGTTCGCACCGGACGAGATTCCAGCCAAGATGCCTTCCTCGCGCGTCAGGCGATCCGTCATCTCGTACGCCTCTTCGTCCTTGACACCAATCACTTCGTCGTAGATCTCGCGATTCAGCACGCCCGGCACGAACGACGCACCGATGCCCTGAATCCCGCTCAGCCCAAACCGCCCCCCGCGCAAGACGGGCGACCGCTCCGGCTCGACGGCAACGATCATAATCTCCGGATTCCTTTGGCGAAGCACCTCGCCCACACCCGTCAGGGTTCCACCCGTCCCCACTCCCGCCACGAAGGCGTCGACACGACCGTCCGTCGCGGCCCAGATCTCCTCCGCGGTGGTGCGGCGGTGCACTTCTGGGTTGGAGGGGTTCTGGAACTGCTGCGGCATGAAGAAGCCGTCCTTCGACGCCATCTCCTCGGCCGCGTAAACCGCGCCACTCATGCCCTCGATCGCGGGCGTCAGGATCAGATCCGCGCCGAAGCGCTCCACCAACCGCTGACGCTCCACGCTCATGTCTTCCGGCATCGTCAGGATGATGCGATAGCCCTTGACCGCGGCCACCATCGCCAGGCCGACGCCCGTGTTGCCGCTCGTCGGCTCCACGATCGTGTCACCCGGCTTCAATGCGCCCTCCGCTTCCGCGGCCTCGATCATCGAAGCGGCGATGCGGTCCTTGACCGAACCGCCCGGGTTGCACGACTCCAGCTTACCCAGCACCTCGCCCGCCCCGGTTGGCACGACGCGCCCCAGCCGGATCAGCGGCGTCGACCCGATCAGATCGAGCACGGAGTTGACGATGGCGGGGCCGGAAGTGTCGCTCATCGTTTCAGTCGTTTCCAGTCAACTTCTCTTCTCGGCCACTCAGATCGAGTAGCGGCCGCTGGCCGCTCCCAGTTCGGCCAGATCCGCCAGGGTCCGGTCGGCCAGCACGTTGCGAATGGCGCTCTGGACCTCTTGCCACATCGCGATCTGCGCGGCGGAGCCGGAGCAGGCCGGATTGGCGTTCTCCAGGCAAGCACCAGGTGTAATCGGCCCGTCGATCGCCTCAACCACCTGATCCAGGCGGATCTCGCGGGCCGGCTGGGCCAGCGCGTGGCCACCCTGAGCGCCACGCACCGAGCGCACGAACCCCGCCAGTCGCAGGGAACCCAACACCTGGCCAATCAACGACTCCGGGATGCCCTGACGCCCGGCGATCACGCCGCTGGGGATCGGGCCACGACCCTCGTTCTGGGCCAGGTCGATCAGCGCCCGAATGCCGTAGTCGCCGCGGCTGGTGAGCTTCATGCCCGTCCTCGTTCGTAAATCGCATGCCGGGTCAGACGCTTGCGGTAGTCCCGTAACCAGCTCAGCTTCAGCTAGGCTGCGGCAATCTGTACCGGGATGGTAGCATTTCAATCCGCCCCGCCAATGCAGCGGAGTTGGCAATGTGAACTATTTAGACCAGTATTGTCTAGTATGGACGATGCACCTGGTAAGATGACTACCCGCTAAGCAGGCAGATTCACGCATGACCACCTCCGCCTCCGACGTCGAACAGGTTGCCGCCGAGCTTGGTCAGGCGCACCCCAGCGACATCCTCACACAGGCGCTGGCGCGCCACAGCCCCGCGATCACGATCTCCTTCAGTGGAGCCGAAGATGTCGTCCTGATCGACATGGCTTCGCGTCTGGGCGAACCCTTTCGCATTTTCACGCTCGACACCGGACGGCTCCACCCCGAGACGCTCGAATTCCTCGAGACGGTGCGCAAGCACTACGAGATCGAGATCGAGGCGTTTTTCCCGCAGCCGGATCCGGTCCAGCAGCTCGTGCGTGAGAGGGGGCTCTTCTCGTTCTACGACGACGGCCACCAGGAGTGCTGCGGCATGCGCAAGGTCGAACCGTTGCGCCGCGCCTTGGCGGATGGCGTCGATGCCTACGTCACCGGCCAGCGCAAGGACCAGAGCCCCGGCACCAGAGCGGAGATCCCCGTCGTCCAACTCGACCCGGGATTCTCCGTCAACCCGGAGCGCCCACTCGTCAAGTGGAACCCGCTCGCCAATTGGAGCTCGGCTCAGGTCTGGCAGTACATCTTGGAACAGCGGGTGCCCTACAACCCCCTCCACGACCGCGGCTTCAAGTCGATCGGCTGCGCGCCTTGTACCCGCCCGACGAACCCCGGCGAGCACGAACGGGCGGGGCGCTGGTGGTGGGAAGAGGCCACCAAGCGCGAGTGCGGCCTGCACATGATCAACCTCGACGACTGACGTCGCTCAGCTCAGAGCGCCAGCAAGAACGCCGGCAGCAGGACGATCGAAGCCAGGAAGCCGCCGAGATGGCGTCGATCCTGGCTCACCCACGCTGCGGCGCCGTTCACGGCGAGCACGTAGGGCCGGTACAAGAACGTCAGGATCAGCAGGGCGATCGCCGTCGCAAAGGCGGCCACCGTAAAGACGATGGTGCCGCCGGCGCCGCTCTCCAGGATCGAGGCGGCGAAAAGCGTATCGGCCAGCGTCGTGATATTGGCGCCCAGCACATAGGGGATTACCGCCCGCCGCCCGATCAGCCCCTGTCGCGCGAGCGGTACGATCAGGGTCAAAGAGACTGCAACCGACAGGGTCAGCAGCGTCACCAGCGCGCCCAGGCCAAACATCGCCCAGCGCGCCTGCAGCCAGCCCCCGAACCAACTCTGCCGTTGCGCTAGCCGCCCGCTGGTCGATTCCGGACTCGGCAAGACACGGTCGAACAGACGCAGCGCCGCCAGGATCACGAAGAGGCCGACTAGGAACAGAACGAGGCCGGGCAAGCCATCGCGCAATGGCTCGATCAGGGGATCGAACGCGTCCTCCGTGAACGTCGCCAAGGGACCGATGGCACCCAGACTCACGCCGCCGAACCAGCCCTGATCCAAAGCGAACCAGCCCAGCAATCCAACCGGGATATAGGTCGTCAAGGTCACGATCAGCGCGACGACCCCAACATAGACACCGTCGGCCAGACGTCGGCCACGCAAGTAGGAAACGAAGCCCACGATCAACACGATCAACGACGCGCCCAACCGCGAGCCGATGATCTCCGCGAACGCCTCCACCTCGCTGAGAACGCCGGCGTCCTCCAAGGTCAGCGCCGTCGTCGCGATCGGCGATCCGCTCAGCACGACGTAGGAGCCCAGCCATCCCAGCCCAACCAGGTTGAGCGGCCCCGAGGCGTCGAGGTCGTCCAGCAGGCCGGCCAGGCCAGACGCGCTCAGCACCAGTAATCGCAACGCAAAAATGAACGCCAGCAGCGCGACCGGCGTCGCCAGGAGACGCATCAAGAGAGCGCCGCGAGACCCCGAACCGCGCGCGCCCCGGCCTCGTGCGAGCTGGCGGACCCGCCGCTGCTGCGTTCGCAAGGGCGCGGAGCCCGATCGAATCAGGTCGAGTGCGCCGTGGCCCATTTTCGCTCGTTTGACCCGTCCCACCGACCGCTGGACGGGAAACGCCCCCGCTGCTCGAAGCAAAGTGTACTAATCCAGTTCGGATAGTAAAGATTCGACACGACACCCGGATCGTCTGACCGAATCGCAAAGAGTGTCAGCCGCCAGAGACCCGTGTGACGGGACGGCAACACGTCCTGCGGATGGAAAGGGAACCGTGCCGGACCTAGAGCAGCCCCAGCGCCGCACCGAGGACGGCGCGCAGTCCAGGCGCGTCGATGGAGCCCTCGGCCAACTCCCGATCGCCGTATGTGACGACGGGCACGCGATCGCCGTAGCGCTCCATTAGCGCCGGATCCTGATCGACGTCCCGGGCGTCCAGATCGAAGCCCAACGGCGCGCACAACGCGATCAGCGCTGCCTCGGCCTTCTCACAAAGCGAACAGCCGACGCGTGTGTAGAGCACGAACTCGGGCCGGGCGTTGGATGATGTCTCGTCATGCGTCGGAGCCATGCCGATCGCCTAACGGCGCCGACGGCCGCGGCGCGATTGGCCGGGCTGTCGCATCTTCGTCGCCCGACGATCGGCGCGCCGGGTGCGGCCCTCTTGACGGGCCTCGTCGCGTGTCTCTTCGACTCCGCCGTCGAACGAACCGACCGGAGCTTGTGGATTGCGATGCAGATGGAATGCCATCCAGGCCGCCGCCAGTGCGGTCAGGATCGCCAGCAGCTGTGGCACCGAGAGCCCACCCACGATGTCTTGCTCGTCAGTCCGCAGCAGCGCCAAGAGACCGCGGATCAGCGCGTAGCCCAGCACGTAGGTGATGAAGACCCAACCGTGCCGGACCGGGCCGCGCATGCCGGGCAGCGGCAGGCGGCCACGCGCCCAGATGAAGAGGAGGCCGCCCAGCAAGATTAAATCCAACAGTGGCTCGTAGCCACCGGCGACCGGATGCACCGCCAGCGGCACCTCACCCAACTGCCCGATCTCCCCGCGATGCCAGAATGCCGCCGCAGGCGCTTCGCCGTCGACCAGGGCGCCCCAGGGGCCGTCCGTGTTGGTGTTCGTATAGCGGAAGGCCCAGGGCAGATCGCTGGCCGTCGCGAAGTGCTCGCCGTTGATGAAGTCCCCCACGCGTCCGATCGTCTGGCCCAGCAGCATGCCGGGCGCGGCGGCGTCCAACCCCATCCAGACGGGGAATCCCTTGCGGAAGAAGGTGACGTAAAGGAAGCCGCCCAAGGCACCGCCGATCATCGCCCCGTAGACCGAGATGCCACCGTCGGTCAGCGCGAAGACATCGCCCACGTTGTCGATCTGGTCGGTGTGCTCCAGCACCCACAACAGCCGCGCGCCGACGATCCCGGACGGGACGGCAACGAGCGCTACCGACATGCCGTCGTCTTCACTCACCCCAATGCGGCGAATGAAACGCAGCGCCAGCCAGACGCCGGCGGCGATCCCGATCGCGGTGAAGAGCCCATGCCAGGTGAGCGAGAAGCCGCCGCCGAACAGTTCGGGGTCGATATTGATTTCGATCGCGGCGACCAGATCCGGGATCATTCCTCAACCTCTTCCGGCGGCGCATCGCTGGCGCCGAGATCGCGCGCGAAAGCGCCCATCTCGCGCTGCAGATTCACGCCGTGCCCCGCCAACCCAGCGAGGTAAGTCCGCTCCCCCGTCACACGCGCCCAAACCCGACGTCGGGGCACCAGCAACACGATGATCAGGCCAAGGATGCCACCAATGATCGCGATCCACACGATCCAGGCTCCCGGATCGCGCCGCACGGTCAAGCCCGTGAACTCGCGCGGGCCCAAGAAAAGGTACTCGTACTCGCCGCTCACCACTGCCTCGCCCGGGTTCAGGTCGACTCGTGCCGTGTCACCGCCCAAGCCGAGTCCCAGCCGCGGCGGGCGCGGATCGTCGCCACTGCCCGCCAGCCCAGCCTCGCGCGTCAATTGCACGTTCTCGCCGCCACGCGCCTCGAAGGTGCCGGCGGTTTGGCCTTGACCGAAGCGCTCGATCAGGATCAGGGCATCGCCCGTCGCTCCCGGCACGTCCGACTCGCTGCGAAAGAAGACCGACTCGGATCCCGCGTAGGTCAGATCGATGGCTCCGATCGACTGTGTCTCGCCTGGCTCGAGCTGGCCCCACTGCGAACGGTCGAACGCCTGGCCGACATACTCGAGCTCCACACCCTGCACGAGGACTCGCTCGCCGGGCTGCAGGAATCCGCTCAGTGACCCGGCTTCTGCGGAACCACTCGCGGCATCGTCGCCGCCGACGAAGTAGAAGAACTGCCGCGCTCCCTCTTGCTCCGCGAAGCCCACGGTCAACGCCAGCTCGTCCGAGACGGGGATCACTCCCACGCGCGCGTCCGGCAGATCGTCGCGCGCGGCCAGCGGCACCACGACATCGGCGAAGGGTGCGCCACTGCTGCTGCTGGAGAGCCGCACCCGCGGCGCGATCGGTGGGTCGGCGTTGAGCCGAAGCTGCGCCGGTTGCAGCGCGTGGGCGGCGACATCGTCCGCGGCGAAGGGCACCACGGCGTAGTGAAACTCCACCTCGTCCTGAGGCGTGCTGACCAGAATCAACGCCAAACTCACCCCGACATCGAGCGGGATCAGCTGATAGCCAGAGTCCTCCAACCCGTCGATCTCGAAGGCGGGCGGCACCACTTCCTCACTGATCAGGGCACCGGTCTGGCCGTTCGTGATCCGCACGCGCGGACCAAAGATCTGCTCGTCCAACATCAGGGTCTCGGAATAGATCAACTGTCCGTCGCGCACGTCGCGCACCTGCAGCGCGGCACCGTTCTCATAGTAAGCCGCCTGGTGCAGCCTCCAGCCGTCGAAGGTGATCGGGCCGTTGACCGTGACATCGCCCGCCGCCAGCTCGTCGCCCTGCGACGTGACCCGCACGGCGCTGCGAAAGTCGAGCGCCTGGCCGTCCGCCGCGAAGCTGGCGCTAGCATCGTCGACGATGATCTGAATCTGCTGCCGGTCACCGGCCGTCGCGAAGAGCGGCCGGCTCTCCCCCTCGCCGATCCAGAACTGGATCTCCTCCGCGCCCACCTTGGTGACCACCGTGCCGAGCACCAGCGCGACGAGCCCCGCGTGGCTGAGGAAGGTGCCGAGCTGAGCCCAGCCAAAGCGGTCGGCGAAGAAGTAGACCGCGCCGTCCCGCTCCTCGCGCCGCACGCGGTAGCGCCGTCGACGCAGTCCTTGCTCGACAGCATCCGCGTCGGCGACCGCGAAATCGAGCCGGTGGCGCGCCCGCTCGAAGTAGGCGTCGTTGACGCGCCGCTGCGGCCGCCGCACCGTGCGCCAGATCGGCGCGAAACGGCTCACGGTGCAGGTCGTGATCGAAAGCGCCAGCAGGACGACGAGCGCGAACCAGTAAGGCTGATTGAAGAGATTGAAGATGCCGCCGCGGGCGTCGTAGAACCAGGGAAAGTCAGCCAGGACATCGGTCACGGGACCCCAGGTGCCGCGCTGCAGTTCGACGTGCTCTTCGATCCGCTCCGCCGAATTCGTGAACTGGGCTGGCACCTGTGGGATGACGACGCTGATGGCCGACATCAGGGCCGTGATGGCGATCAGGACAATCGCGACTTTGACCGAGGTCAGCTTCTTCCAGACCCAGTAGACAGGGTCCGGCATGTCCCAGCGATTGAGACGCGTGCGCGCGCGAGACCTGACCGCCGCCATGTTCAGACTCTCCGCTTTCGGGGCCGATCGGCTTTTCGGGCTGATCGGCCAAGTCCGCCCGCTCACGCGGAAGGATCTTATGGATGCAGCCTATCGAACCAGCCCGTACGCCCTAGTGCTACCGAACGGCGCCACGCGGTTCCCGTCCCAATCGAAGCTAGGGACCACCGCCGGACCCGAAGCCGAACGATTCCACGTAGAGCGCGCGCGCAAGCGGGGGCACCAGCCCCTCGCCCAGGTAGCCCTCAGCGACCCGGATCTCGAAATGCAAATGCCAGTCGGTGCCGGGCGCCGTAATCGCCTCCAACTGCCCCGACTCGCCGACGAAGCCGACCACGCGCCCTGCCCGCACCGTGTCGCCCACCTGCAGCCCGGCGGCGACCGCGCTGAGATGCGCGTAGCGCGTCACGACGCCCGCTCCGTGGTCAATCCAGACCTGGCGGCCGCGCAGCCGATCGAGGAATTGCGCGCGCACGTCCGGGTTGAGCGTCGCCACGCTCGGATCCGTCGCCTCTTCGAACTGGGCCAGCGTGAGCTCAGTGTAGATCTGGTCGATCCGAACGACGGTGCCGGCCTTCGCTGCGAGCACGGCGGTCCCGGTGTCGATCGTGCGGCAGCTCGAGAAGCCGTAGAAGTCGAACCCCTCGTGTGTCCCGTTGCGGTACTCACGGGGGCTGGAGGGGAAGTGGCCCTGGAATTCGGAGAGGCAAGCCCCGTCGATCGGGATGG
>CAUYZA010000025.1:0-16849 GCA_963577225.1 Dehalococcoidia bacterium
TTGCCTGAGGCGGACTACGTTGTCGCCAACCTTGAAGGCCCGCTCACCAGCCGCAGCACGCCATGGGATCCCAACCAGCGCTGGTCCTACCAGTCCGACCCGGCGGCCGCCGCCGCACTCGCCGCCGTCGGAATCGACGCTGTCGGCCTGGCCAACAACCACTCGCTCGATCGCGGTCCCCAGGGCCTGGCCGACACGATCGCGACACTCGCCGAGTCCGGCCTGTCGACGTTCGGCGCGGGCGGCGATCAGATCGAGGCAGCGTCGCCGCTTCTGATCGAAACGCCATACGGCATCGTGGCGGTGGTTGGCTTCGGGGAAGACGCGAGCCGGGAGCGGCTTGCCAGCCGAACGACACTGGGGTCGCTGGTCCCCAGTTACTCCGCAATCCAGCTGGGACTCGACCAGAGCCGCGGGGCGGAGGCGCGCTGGCTCGTCGCTTTCGTGCACTGGGGCACCAACTATCAGGGGATTGAGGACGAGCAGCGACGCTGGGCGCAGCGTTTCGCCGACGCCGGCTACGACCTCGTGATTGGCCACGGGCCGCACTTGGCGCAGCCCGTCGAGTTCGTCGACGGCATGCTCGTCCTCTATTCGCTGGGTAATTTCGTCTTCGGCACTCCGGGGCGCTACAGCGAAGCTGTGCCCGGGATCTCCGTCCTGGCCCAGACGGAGCTGACGGCAGCGGGCTTCCGGACAGCCACGCTTACCTGCCTCCTGACGGACAACCGGACAGTCGACTTCCGGCCCCGCCCCTGCGACTCATCCGAGGCCGCTGCAGCGCTCGCGAGCCTGCAGCCCGATCCCGATCTAGTCCAGGCTGCCGCGTTTCTCAGGCTCGCGGACGGATCCGGCGTCGGCCGTTGATGGCGACAATGGTTTAGTCCGCACCGAGCAGGCGGGGCCACTACCATTCCTGAACTCATCGGAACCGGCGAGGAGTTTTCAGGAAAGAGGCACCATGCCTGTGATGCTTGTGGTGATGCCCGTGGCGCCGCGCAGAGAGGATGCGGCTCGGGCGTTCGCCGGCGAGATAACGGGGGCGCGTGGAGACGAGTTCAACGCGTTCCAAGCCGAGGCCGGCAATGCGACGCGGGAGACCTGGCACCTCGTGCAGACGCCGGGCGGCACTCAGATCGTGGTCTGGGCCGAGGCGGATGATGCGGAGGCCGGTTTCGAGCACATGATGAGCTCGACGGGATTCGGCGAGTGGTTCCGCGGCCAAATCGCGGAGATCACCGGGGTCGATAAGACTGCGGCGGACGGCGAACCGCCCCCTGAGCCCGAGCAGCTTATCGACTGGACTGCGTAGCGCTCCCGGCCTGTGCTGACGGCAATCGCCTAGCGACTGAGGAAGCCGGGGCCACGCCCGGGTTCCCACCTCCGCGCGCGGGCCATCTCTTCGTTCAGTTCGACGCCCCAGCCGGACGTCGTGGGCAGCGAGAGCTGGCCGTCCTCGATCTCGAGCGGACCGCCGGTCAGCTCGTCCTTCCAGGGCACGTCGTCGATGTCGATTTCCATAATCCGCACGTTGGGCAGCGTCGCGCAGAGGTGCAGCGAGTGCATCGTGGAGAGGTGCGAGTAGTAGTTGTGCGGCGCGACGTTCAGCTCGTAGCTCTCCGCCGCCATCGCGATGTCGCGTGAGCGCGCGAAGCCGTTCCAGGGCACGTCGATCATGACGTTGTCCATCGCCCGGGCCTGGAAATAGGGGCGGTACTCGCGCAGGCCGTAGAAGTTCTCGCCGGAGGTGATCGGCACCGTTGTGCTGTGTTTGACCTCAGCCAGCCCCTCCGGCTCGTACATGTCGATCTCCACCCACATCATCTCGAACGGCTCCAGCAGCTGGCAGATCTGGCGCGCAGCCAGCGGCTTGAAGTGGAAGTTCAGGTCGAGCGCGATCTGCACGTCCGGCCCGGCGCCCTCCTTGAACGTGCCGATGTACTGCTCGATGTGCCGCAGCAAAGCGGGCGTGATGTTTTGGTCCGTCGTGCCCGGTCCGCCCCCGAAGCCGACGCCGTACGTACGGGCTGGGTCGCCCGGAAAGACGATGTTCGTCTTGAGCGCGCGGAAGCCCTTGTCGCGGACCTCTTCGCCCAGCGCCCGCACGTCGTCCAGCGAGCGGATCGGCGGCACGCCGATGATCTCGTGCGCGCGGGCGCGCGAGCTGCCGCAGTGCGACCAGTATACTTGCTGCTCGCTGCGCGTCGGGCCGCCGAAGAGCGCATAGACGGGCACGCCCAGTGACTTCGCCTTGATGTCCCATAGCGCCAGTTCGATCCCCGCGATCGCCTTGGCGGCGATCCCGCCGGGGCTCTGTCGCGCCAGCCGGTACATGTCCCAGTAGCGCTGTTCGACGGCCAACGGGTCGCTGCCGATCAGCAGCGGCTCGAAGTCGGTCACCGTGCCGACGATGCCGTATGGGTTGCGCCCATCGGACATCTCGCCATAGCCAGTGATGCCCTCATCCGTGCGCACGGCCGTGAACTGCCAGGGACGCCAGCCAGCGTCGACGACGAACGTCTCGATCTCGGTGATCTTCATAAGTGGTGACCTCGGCACCGGAGGCTAGCATGCGCCCGGCCGCTGCTACCGCTGGGAACACGACGGGGAGTCAGACGATGACCGAGATCATGGAAGGTGTGCGCATCCTCGACTTCTCCCAGGAGATTCAGGGCCCCTGGGGCACTGCCATCCTGGCCGACATGGGGGCCGAGGTAATCAAGATCGAGCGTCGAGGGACGGGTGAGCTCTCGCGTGGAGCCGTTGCGAAGGATCCCGCGCTGCTCGGCGTCAGCCCCTATTTCACCGTGCACAACCGCGGCAAGAAGAGCGTCACCCTCGACCTCAAGCAGCCTGACGCCATTCGCATCGTGCACGAGATCGCCGCGACCAGCGACGTCGTCGTTAACAACTGGCGCGTCGGCGTGCTCGAACGACTCGGCTTCGGCTACACGCAACTCAAGGCGATCAAGCCCGACATCATCTTTGTCACTGCCTCGACTTTTGGCCCCAAGGGCCCCTGGGCCACCAAGCCCGGCCGCGACGTGCTCGGCCAGGCCGCCAGCGGAATCATGGACGTGACCGGCTACGAAGGCGAGATCCCGCTGCCCGCCGGCTCCTCCGTCGCCGATCACACGTCGGGCATGATCGAGGCGCTTGCCGTCCTGGCGGCGTTGCGCTACCGCGATCAGACCGGCCACGGCCAGGAGGTCGACGTCTCGCTCTACGGCACCGCGATCGCGATGCAGGCTTGGGAGATCACGCACCACGCGATCACCCGCGAGCCGATCCGTCGCGCCGGACGGGGACACACGCTGATCACAAGTGGCACTTGGGGCGCCTTCGAAACCGCCGACGGGTATCTCTGCCTGGGCGGCGTCGTGCCCGACCAGTGGCCTCGCTTCTGTCAGATCCTCGACGCCGAGCAGCTGATCGACGACCCACGCTTCGCTACGCCCGAAATGCTCTACGGCAATGGGGACGAGTTGCGCGCGGAGCTGGACCAGATCTTCCCCACCCGCCCGACGCAGGAATGGCTCGATGCGCTCGAGGTTGGTGAGATCCTCAGCGGCCCGGTCCAGAATTACGACGACATCGTCGACGGCGAGCAGGCGCTGCTCAACGGCTACATCCAGGAGGTCGAGCATCCCCTGGTTGGTCCGATCAAGATCGTGGGCACCCCGGTCGGTATGTCCGAGGCTCGCATCGAACCACGCGGCCCCGCCCCCGAACTGGGCCAGCACACCGAGGAGTTGCTGCTGGAGCTGGGCTACTCCTGGGACGACATCAGCCGCCTGCGCGACGACGCCGTGATCTGATCCGGCGCGCCTGGGCTCACGGCACCGACGGGTCGAAGTCCATCGAGATGTGGCCCGCCGCCTGGAGGCGGGCGTACTCCTCGTCGTCGACGCCGATCACTTCCTTGTAGACGTACTCGTTGTGCTCCCCCATCGCGACGGGAGATTGGCGCACGGTCAGCGGCGTCTCCGAGAAGCCAAGGAAGGGGCGGTTGTACGTGAAGGTGCCGATCTCGTCGTGTAGTTCGAGCGGGCCGAAGAGGCCGCGCGCCTGGATCTGGGGATCGTCGTGCACGCGCGAGGCCTCCAGCACGGGTGCGGCGGGGACGCCGGCCTCTTGCAGCCGGGTGGTCAGGTCGTAGTCGTCGAACTGGACCGTCCAGGCCGCGATCTCGTGATCGATCTCGTCGCGCCGGGCCCGGCGGCCGGCCAGCTCGTCGAGGTCTGGCGTAGCCCACCCCGGGCTGCCCATCGCGGCGACGAGCCCCCGCCACTGGTCGTCGTTGAGTACGCTGATGCTGACCCAGTGATCGCCGCCGTCGGCGGCAGTGCCCGGAGATCGGCAAGGATAGACGCCGTAGGGGACTGCGCCGTAGTACGAGTCGTTGCCGTGTCGTGCGGGGCCTTGGCCATTGAGGGCGTAGTCCATGAAGCCCTGCGCCAGCATCCCGGCGGCGTTCTCGGCCTGACTCAGTTCGATTAGCTGGCCCTCGCCCGTCCGACGCCGGTGCCAGAGTGCCATCATTGTGGCCATCGCGCCCTGGCTGCCCGCGATGTAGTCGCCGGAGAAGATCGGCGTCGTTTCGGTCGGGTCGGCCTCGGGATAGCCGCGCAGCAGCGTGTGCCCCATGACCGACTCCAGATGCACGCCGAGAGCTCGGGCGTTCTCGTAGGGTCCGCTGCTGCCGTAGGCGGGCACGCGCAGCATGATGATGTCCTCGCGGATCGAGCGCAGCCAGTCGTACGTGATGCCGAGTTTCGGCAAGGTCTCGGTGGCGTTGTTTTCGTAGACGACATCGCACTCGGCCACGAGGCGCGCGAGCAGATCGAGGCCCTCCGGCCGCCACAGGTCCATCGTCACGCTCTTCTTGTTGCGATAGACGTTGACGAAAGTCGTTGTGTAGTTCCACGGGCGCGGCCCCAGTTCGTTGTTGGGGAACGCGCCCGCCGGGGCCGGGGCATCGATCGAAGATTCGGGGGGGTGAGCCAGCACCCCGCGCGTCATCGGTTGCATGACGAAGGGGCTCTCCACCTTGATCACCTCGGCGCCGAGGTCGCCCAGCAGCATCGTCGCGAACGGCCCGGCCCAGACGACGCAGAAGTCGAGCACGCGGACGCCTTCGAGCGGAAGCGGGGTCATGCGTTTACCTCGGCTCCGGGCGCACTCTCCACGACGCCGGAGGCGATCAGCTCGTCGATCTGGCCGTTCCCGTAGCCGCTCTCCGTCAGCACTTCGCGCGTGTGCTCGCCGAGCAGCGGCGCGGCACGGGCGGCCGGCCACGGCGAGGCGCCCATCATGAAAGGGCGGCCCGGAATCTCGACCGACCCCAGGACCGCGTGTTCGGTCGTCTCGAAGAAGCCGCGGTCGCGGAAATGGTCGTCGGCGTAGATCTCGTCGACGCTGAAGAGCGGACCGCAGAGCACGCGTGCACGTTGCGCTTCCGCCCAGACTTCGCGCTTTGTCCGTTCGATCAGCCAGGCGATCATGTGGGCCTGGAATTCGCCCACGAGGTCGGCGTCGTAAAACGCGCCCGTCTCGCTCCAGCGCGGGTCGGTCAGCCACTCGGGGTTGCCCAGCATGTCCTGCAGCCGGTCGAGCCGAAGCTGGATCCCGGTCAGCTCCACGTAGCCGTCGGCGCAGGGGTAGACCGTGCTGCCCGAGCCCACCGAGCCCGCCCCGCGCAGCCCCTTCTTGCCCGAGTATTCGTGCGACATGATCCAAGCATGCCGTCGATCCACCCCGCCCACTTGGCAATCCGCCAGCGAGACATCGACATGCTGCCCAACGCCGTGAACCGCGCCGGACATCAGCGCGCCCATCGATGCGACGGCGGCGGCGGAGCCCGACTCCACCAGCGCCGCCGTGCCGAACATGCGCACCGGCTCGCGATCGGGGCTGCCCATCGAGTACATCTCACCGCCGAACCCGAACAGCACCAGATCGGATGCCAGGTAGTCGCGGTAGGGACCGGTCAGCCCGAAGTTGCTGATCGAAACGAGCGAAACATCGCTGCGCCGTTGACGCACGAACTCCCAGCCCAACCCCAGATCATCCAGCCGCCCCGGCCGCAGGCTCTCGACGACCAAGTCGGCGCGGTCCACCAGGCGGCCGATGATCTCGGACGCGACTTTGCTGCGCAGATCGAGCACGAGCGAGCGCTTGCTGGTGTTGAAGTAGTAAAATGTCCCGCTGGCCTCGGTATGTGGCCTACCGTCCTTGAACGGTCCCAGTCGGCGGGCGGGGTCGCCGCCCGGCTGCTCGATCTTGATCACGTCGGCACCGGCGCCGGCCAGCAGCTTGGTGGCGTAAGGGCCCGCGATGTTTTGCGTCAGGTCGAGCACCGTGACGCCGGCCAGCGGCCCGACTCTGGGGGGAGTCGTTGATGTCACGACTTCAGGAGTCCGTGAACCGTGGCCGTCGCTTCTCGGAGAAGGCGCTGGGT
The DNA here is from genome assembly GCA_963577225.1 of Dehalococcoidia bacterium. Taxonomy (GTDB): domain Bacteria; phylum Chloroflexota; class Dehalococcoidia; order Bin125; family Bin125; genus JAPUIR01. Next base: position 6,461 of record CAUYZA010000025.1, read on the forward strand.
CCTTCGATCGAATCCTGCATCCCGGCCAGGTTTTGTTCGATCGCGTTGCCGAAGGCCTGCCCCTCGAGCGGATCCATGTAGTAGCCGCGGTAGAGCGCCTCCTTCATGTTGCGCACCGCGCGCGGGGCCATCACCAGCGCCCGCTCGGCGTAGTCCATCGCGGTCGACAGCAGTTCGTCGCCCGGCACGACGCGTTGCACCCAGCCGATCTCGTAGCAGCGCTGAGCCGTGTAGAGCGTGTCACCCCAGAGGATCAACTCCAGCGCCGAGCCCAGGCCGATCTGCCGCGTGAGCGGGGCCATCCAGCCCGCGCCGCCCATGTTCCAGCGCGTCTCCGCGATGCCCACTCGTGCTTCTTCGGCCATGATCCGGATGTCGCACTGCATCGCGTACATGAAGCCGCCGGCGACGGCGTAGCCGTTGATCGCGGCGATCGTGGGCTTCCAGAGCCCGAGCGACTCGGACAGTGGCACCGCATTGCGTCGACGCGCGGCGGGTGAGGGACGCTGGCTCTCGCCGGCCTCGGCCGCCCGGGTCTCGGCGGTGTTGATCAGGTCCGCGCCCGCGCAGAAGGCGCGGCCGGCCCCGGTGAGGACCGCGACGCGAGCATCGGGGTCGTCGCGGAACTCGATGAACGCTTCTTCCAGCGCCTCGCTCAGCCCGTCGCCGATCGCGTTGAGCCGGTGCGGCCGGTTGAGCGTGATTACGTAGATGCCGCCGCCCGCCTCCTTCTCGACCTTGACCACCGGGCCAAAGGTCTCCTGTGGCGTGTCGCGTCCGTGGCGGTCGGGGTCGTAGGACTCGGTCGGTGTCATGACGGGCTCCGGCGCTGTGTGGTCGAAGGACGTGGGGGAGGATAGCGATTCGCGACGGCGGGGTGTTGTTCGCCGGGTGTTTTGGTCTGCGAGAGGGTGCTGCTAGCCTGCCGCGCCTACGGCGTGGCCGGAAGTGGGGAACACGTGGCGGACAGCGATCGGGACAAGCGCGTCGCGCTGGCGACGACGCTGGACGACTTCGTCCCGCGTATCGCGCAGGCGGCGGACGCGATCGACGACGCTCGCGAAATCCCCCCCGAGCTTGCCGCCGCCATGGCCGATGCTGGCCTCTTTCGCTTGCTGCTGCCCGCCGACTTGGACGGATCGGACACGCCCTATCCCGCGTTCGTGAAGGCAGTCCAAGCCATCGCCGAGGCCGATGGCAGTACGGGCTGGTGCGTCAACCAGGGCAATGTCTGGGCGACGTATGAACGGGGCTTGCCTGACGAGACCCGGCACGAGATCTGGGACGAACCGCGTGCGGTGATCGCGAATGGGCCGCCGCTCGAGGAATCCGCGCAGCCCGTCGACGGCGGGCACATCCTCAGTGGGCGCTGGTGGTTCTCGAGTGGATCACCGCACGCGACCTGGCTGGCGGCGCAGGCGACGGACATGAGCGGCGCCGAGCCGGAGGTGCGTCTCTTCCTGTTGCCCAAGTCCGATGCAGAGTTGCCCGATACCTGGCACGTGGCCGGGCTGCGCGGCACCGGAAGTCACGAGTTCCGCGTCCACGACCTCTTTGTGCCGCTTGAGCGCAGCTTCCCCAGGATCGCTGGCGCGCCAGCGCGACCGTTGCACGCGATCCCCACGTCGCTGCTGTTCGCGGGTGGCTTCGCAGCGGTCGCGTTGGGCGTGGCGCGCGCCTCGCTGGATTTCGCGCTCGACCTGGCCGAGGACAAGGCGCAGCGTTTCGAGCGAAACCCCCTGCGTGACCAGGTATGGGTGCAGGACCGCATCGGACACGCCGAGACGCGCTGGCGGGCAGCGAACTCGTTCCTCCACACGACCGTGGCCGAAACCTGGGACTCCGCGCTTGTCGACTGGCGCCTTTCGGATCAGGAGCTCGCCTTGCTGCGCATGGCGGCGACGGACGCGATCCGGCAGGCGGAGGAAGTGGTTGATCTGGCCTACGTCGTAGTCGGTACGGATGGCATCTTCCAGGACCGATCCTTCCAGCGTCGCTACCAGGACATGAAGGTCATCACCCAGCACGTGCAGTCCCGGATGACGCACTACGAATCGCTGGGCAAGTTCTTCCTCGGCCTGGGCTTCAACGCCGACTCGCTCTAACGACCGGCGGTGGGCGGGCTACGCTTTGTTTGAGGATTCGCCATGCTGCGCCACTTCGTCCGCGCCGAGGTCATCTTCGTGCACCTCACCACGGGCCTGCTCTTTTTCTTTCTGAGCGGCCTCCTGATCTGGCTGGCTGTGACCTGCGAGCCGCTGATTCTGATCCTCGTCGTCCCGCTTACCGTCTTCTCGGCCTGGGGCTGGTGGTACGAGGTGCGGCTCTTCTGGCCCGGCTTGGGCGTCGATGATTCGCTGGACAAGTAGTCGCTCAGCGAACCCGGCCCGTTAGACTGCCCCGGATGGATGCACCACCACTCCAGTTCACGCAGACTTCCGACGGCGAGAGCAGGGCGTACTGGACCGCAGGTTCGGGCCCGGCCTTGGTCGTGAGCTAAGGTGCCTACTACCCCTCCGTCGCCGAGCACTGGCACGTACCCGAGTTCCGTACGTTCTACGAGCGGCTGGCCGAGCACTGGACCGTCGTCGCCTACGACCTGCGGGGCCACGGCAGTTCAAGTGGTGAGCACTCGGACGAACCGGATGTTGCGGATCTCGAGGAGCTGCGGCGGTCCACCGGCTTCGACCAGCTCACGCTGTTGGGCGTCTCGCCCGGAGGGGAACTCCTGCTGCACTACGCGCTGGCGCACGCCGATCGGGTTGCAAGGGTCATCCTCTGGGGCTGCACCGCTAGCGGCCCCCCCCCCCCGCAGCCCTATCAATTCCTTTTTCCGATGCAAGACGAATACCCACGCCTCTTCCATGAAACTCGGCTGCTGTGGCGCGGCTGGAACGTGAAGACCTCTCGCGATCAGATGATCCGACTCTCACTGGCCGACCGAGTTTGGGGCCGGGCCCGTGACCGGCGCGCCTGGGACTTGCAGGGGGTGGCGCTTGAGGACGTGACCGTTCCTGTTGACATCGTGTTCTCGCGAGACTCCGAGCTGGACTACGGCGAGTCCGCCGGCCTCATCGCCTCGCGGATTCCCGGGGCGCGATTGATCGGCATGCCGCGTCAAGAGCTGGATCCCCGCCTCGGCGAGATCGATTCCGTGATCGACTTCTTCGACTCGATCCGGCCCGCCGCGGTGGAGCCCGGCAGCGCCGCGCCTGGTGACTCCCTGCGCACCATCCTCTTCACCGACATCGAGGCTTCCACGGACCTGACCGATCGCTTCGGAGACGCGAGGGCGCGCGATCTCCTGCGGCAACACGAGGACCTGATTCGTGCAGCCCTGGCCCAGCACGGCTGGACCGAGGTCAAGGCGATGGGCGACGGCTTCATGACGTCGTTCCGGTCGGCTTCCGGAGCGCTCGATGCTGCGATTGCGATGCAGCGTGCGATCACGGATCACTTCGCGGAGACCGAGACGCCGATCCGTATCCGGGTCGGCATCAATGCCGGCGAGCCAATTGAGGATTAGGACGACCTCTTCGGCAGCGCTGTGATCCAAGCCGCCCGAGTGATGGGCAAGGCCGATGGGGGTCAGGTGCTGGTGACGGACACCGTCGGCAACCTCGTCGCGGGCAAGGACTACCGCTTCAGCGACCATGGCGCACACGACCTCAAGGGCTTCGAGGGGCCGGCCCGCCTCTTCGAGGTTGGTTGGAAACCGGCCTAGCCGCTCGCCTCGATCCCATACGGCCGCGCCCAGCCCAACCCCTCCACCGTGCCCGCGCGCGGGCGGTACTCGCAGCCCACCCAACCCTCGTACGGCAACTCGTCGATCAGATCCAGCAGATACGGGTAGTTGATCTCCTGCTGCGCGTCCGGCTCGTTGCGGCCCGGCACGCCGCTGATCTGGAAATGGTCGATCACTTCCGCCTGCGCGCGCATCGTCTCGGCCAGGAAGCCTTCCATGATCTGGATGTGATAGAAGTCGAACTGCAACGCGACGTGGTCACCTTCGACCTGATCGATGATGCGGCGCGCCTGCGCGCTGCCCGTCAGGAAGTATCCGGGGTTGTCGTGTGTGTTGAGCGGCTCCAGCATCAGCCGTACGCCGTGACGATCGACCTCCGTCGCCGCGCGATTGAGATTGGCGACGAGCGTCGCCTCCGCCGCGGGATCGTCGCTGCGGCCGGTCAGGCAGTGCAGCCGTGGGCAGCCCGTCGCGTCGGCGTATTCGAGGGCACGGGCGAGCGCGTCGCGGAACTCGGATTCCTGGCCCGGCACCGCCGCCAGCGCGGCCGGCAGGTTGAGCAACTCGGCGCTGAGGTCGTGCCGCGCAAGCTCGCGCGCGATGGCGGAGGCCGGCTCCGAGTAGGGCTGTTGAATCTCGACGGCGCGGAAGCCGGCCCGCGCGGCCAGCTCGAAGCGGTCGAGCAGGTCGACCTCCTGGTACAGCCACGAGACGCTGGCAGCGAGCTTCGGCATGGCGTCGATCCTAGCAAGCGGTCGCGGGGGCGAGATGCCGCACCAGCGGCCGGCCCTGCGGCCACCCATGCTTCCGGCCAGCAGTAACTCCGACGGCCCGCTGAGGGAGCGCAACTCACAATGTTCTTCAAGCAGTACTACCCCAACTGCTTGGCTCAGGCTTCGTACCTGATCGGCGACGAAGAGTCGAAGCAGGCGCTCGTCGTCGACCCCCGTCGCGACGTCGACATATATCTCGAAGCGGCGAAGCGACAAGGCCTCTCCATCACGCACGCCGTCCTGACTCACTTCCACGCCGACTTCATCGCGGGCCACATCGAACTGCGTGACCGCGTTGGCGCCACGATCGCGCTCGGTGCGCGTGGCGAGGCGCAGTACGACTTACTCGCGCTGGCCGATCACGACTGGATCGTGCTGGGCCCACAGGTCGAGATCGAATCCCTCTCGCCGCCGGGGCACACGCCCGAGGGGATCTCCCTCCTCGTCCACGACCGCAGCGCGGGCGACGTACCAACCTCCGTCCTGACCGGCGACAGCCTCTTCATTGGCGACGTTGGGCGCCCCGACCTGATGGCCTCTGTCGGCGTCACGGCCGACGAACTGGCGTCCGAGCTCTACGACTCGCTCCAGCAGCAGTTCATGCCCCTAGCCGATGAGACGCTCGTCTATCCCGGCCACGGGGCGGGCTCGCTCTGCGGCCGCGCTTTGAGCAGCGAGACCGTCTCCACGATGGGGGTCCAGTGCCAGTACAACTACGCCCTGCAGCCGATGTCGAAGGAGGACGTCATCGTGTTGGTCACCGTCGACCAGCCCGACGCTCCCGAATACTTCGCCTACGACGCCGACATCAACCGCCGCGAGCGCGGCACGCTCGACGAGGTGCTGGCCAGTTCCCTGCGGCCGCTGAGCGTCGATCAGGTCTTGGCAGCCGCTGGCGAGGACGCCAATGGTGCTCAGATCCTCGACGTGCGTGAAGCCGGCCCCTTCGCCGCCACCCATCTGTCCGGTGCGATCAACGTGGGACTGGACGGGCAATACGCGAGCTGGGCGGGGACGGTGCTCACGCCCGACCGGCCGATCGTGATCGTCGCAGAGCCGGGCAGCGAAAACGAAGCCGCCGTCCGCCTCGGCCGGATCGGCTTCGACGCATGGGCGGGCTATCTCGACGGCGGCATGGCGGCGCTGGCCGACAGCGAACAACTCGTCGCGCACTTCGATCGCCTTGCGCCTGAAACCTTGCGCGATCGGCTCGCCCAGCCCGACGCGGATGTCGGTCCAGACGCGGGCGCGCCGCTGCTGCTTGACGTGCGTGCCCCAGCCGATCTCGAAGAGGGCGCGATCGACGGCAGCGCACACATCCCGCTCAGCGAGCTGCGCCACCGTCTGGCGGAGCTTCCCCGCGACCCCGCGATCACGGTGTACTGCGCGGGTGGCTACCGTTCCGCGATCGCCGCCAGCCTGCTCCAGCGCGAGGGCTTCGAGCGCGTGAGCGACCTCGCTGGCGGCTACGCTGGGTGGACGATCTAGCGGCGGCTACGCCGCTTGGTCCGTCTAGCGACCCGCAGCCCGCGCTCCGCTACCCAGCCTCGCGCAGGCCCCGTTCGAGCACGGCCAGCGTCCGCTTCGCGAAGAGCCACATGTTCTCCTCGCGATCCTCCAGACCGGTCTCCAGCGTCTCGCTGTGCTCGACCGGTCCCGCCAGCGCGATACAAGTGTGACCCGAGGCGTCGCCGTAGCCGTTGCCGTTCGGTCCCGCCGCGCCCGTCTCGCCGATCCCCCACGTCGCTCCCAGCCGACCTCGGACCGCCGCCGCGATGATGCGCGCATACGGCTCGCTGCTTGAGCGAACGTCCGGATGCGCCGTCATATCGATGGCAAGAAACGTGTCGCGCGAGATGCCGGTGTAGGTCACCGCACCGCCGCGGTAGTACTTCGACGCGCCGGGTACCGCGAGTAGCGCCGCCGAGACCAAGCCGCCCGCCGTCGTTTCCACCACGGCGACTGTTTCTTCGCGCTCGCGCAGTAGCTCGGCGATCGCCGTCGCCATCGGTTGCAGTGCCTCCATCGTCGTCTCCTCTGCCTGTCGCCGTGTCGGCGCTTGCGTTCAGATCGCGCAGGCTAGATCAGCCCGCCACGAGGGGGGCGCTAGGCTCCAACCGAATTGGGGGGAACAAGATGGCGTCAAAGGGCGAAAAAACATCGCAGATGCCGTTCGCGAGGTCTGTCTCTCGCTGCCCGAGGCGGAAGAGAAGCCGTCGCGCGGCTCGCCCGACTTCCGGGTACGCGGCAAGACCTTCGCGACATTCGTCGTCAACCACCAGGGCGACGGTCAGATCGCGCTCTGGCTGCGTGCCCCCGACGGCGCGCAGGAGTTCTTCGTCCACTCGGAACCCGACTTCTTCTTCGTCCCGCCTTATGTGGGGCCGCGCGGCTGGCTCGGTCTGCGCCTCGATCGCGGACTTGACTGGGACCGCATCGCCGAGCAGGTGCACGACGCCTTTCTCGCAGTGCCCGCCGCGTCCCTGGCGGCCCAGCCCGGCCCGCCCATCGAGATCGACCCGCTGACGGAGACGATGGACCCGGTCGACTTCGATCCATTGAACGCTGCCCGCGCCCAAGAACTCGTGCCCCTGCTGGCCGCACGTTGCCTCGCCCTGCCCGAGACGAACGAAGGCGAGCGCTTCGGTCACAAGGTGTGGCGCGCGGGCAAGAAGAGTTTCTGCGCCGCCGAGCACCAGGATGGCCGGATCTGCTTCACCTTCTGGGTGGGCCGGGACATGCAGCCTGCGCTGACTGCGGACGCCCGCTTTCGCGTGCCCGCCTACACGGGTCACAACGGCTGGATCCTGCTCGACGTTGAGCAGCACGTCCACTGGGACCAGGTCGACGACCTGTTGCTGGCCAGCTATCGGCACTTCGCGCTCAAACGTATGTTGAAGGCCCTCGATGACGCTGATCGGAGCACGGCGTGAGCGACGCAATCGAGTTCGGCATCTCCCTGCGACTGCTCTCGGGCGCTGCTGAGGAGGCGCGTCGCGCCGAGGCGCAAGGCTTCGACTACCTCCTGACCGGCGAGCACATCGCGTTCCACGGCCCCACCGCCAACAACATCGTCTCGCTGGCGGCGGCGGCGGGCGCGACGGAGCGGATCAAGCTGATGAGCGGGATCATCCTCGTGCCGCTCTACCCGCCCGCGCTGCTGGCCAAGCAGATCGCGGTCCTGGACGTGGTCTCGGGTGGACGCTTCCATTTCGGGATCGGCGTCGGCGGGGAATTCCCGCCGGAGTTCGAAGCCGTCGGCGTGCCGGTTAACGAGCGCGGCGCGCGCACCAACGAGGCGCTTGAAGTGATCGACAAGCTGCTGACCGAGCAGGACGTCCATTTCAAGGGGCGCTTCACCACCCTCGACGGCGTCACGCTGGCGCCTCAGCCGATCCAGAAGCCGCGCATGCCGTTCTGGGTCGCGGGCCGTCGCGACGCGGCCATGCGTCGCGCTGCCCGCTACGCTGAGGGCTGGCTGCCGTACATGTATACGCCGCAGATGCTGGCCGAGAGCATGGAGAAGATCGCGGGCTTCACGCAGGAGGCAGAGCGTCCCGCCGGCACCGTGCACGGCGGCCTGTTCATCTTCACCTGCGTGCACAAGGACCGCGAGACCGCGCTGGATCTGGCCAACCAGCAGTTGAGTCGCCAGTACAACCAGGACTTCTCGAAGCTGGTCGAGAAGTACACAATCGCTGGCTCGCCCGACGACTGCATCGCGCGGGTGCAGGAGTACATCGACGCGGGGGCCCACACGATTGTCTTCTCCCAAGGCTGCCCGCCCGACTACGTCGAGCAGAACACCCGCCTGATCGCGGAGGCGGTGATCCCGGCCTTTCGCTAGCGCGTGATCGCGCCACGCTCCGCGCCGGAGACCAGCTTGGCGTACTTCTGGAACACGCCGCTGGTGTATTTCGCTGCCGGTGCGCTCCACTTCGACAGCCGTGCGCGCATCTCGTCCTCGCTGATCTCGACGTTCAGCTGACGCGCCTCGATGTCGAGCGAGATGGTGTCTCCCTCCTCGATCGCCGCGATCGGCCCGCCGAGTTGTGCTTCCGGCGCGACGTGGCCCACCATCAACCCTCGTGTGGCTCCGCTGAAGCGACCATCCGTCAGCAGTGCCACGCTCTCACCCAGGCCCGCGCCCACCAGCGCCGCGGTCACGCCCAGCATCTCGCGCATGCCCGGCCCGCCTTGCGGGCCTTCGTAGCGGATCACGACCATGTCCCCGTCGGCGATCTGACCACCGGTCGCCGCCGCCATCGCGTCTTCCTCGCGATCGAAGACACGTGCCGGGCCGCGATGCGTCAGCCGTTCGTGCCCCGCCACCTTCGCCACGCAACCCTCCGGCGCCAGGTTGCCCTTCAGGATCACGAGGCCGCCCGTTTCTTTCAGCGCGCGTTCGACGGGCACAATCACGTCCTGTCCGGGCGTCTCTACGGCGTCCGCCGCCTCCTCTGCGATCGTTCTGCCCGTCACCGTCATTACGTTCCCGTGCAGCTTGTCCGCCTCCAGCAGCTTCTGGGCCAGCAGCGGCGTGCCCCCCGCCCGGTCCCAATCGAGGGCGGCGTAACGGCCGCCCGGGCGCAGGTCGCCAATCAACGGGGTTTGCTCGCTGATGCGGTCGAAGTCGTCGATCGCGAGGTCGATCCCCGCTTCCGCGGCCAGCGCCAGCAGATGCAGCACGACGTTCGTCGACCCGCCCGTCGCCACCGCGCAGGCGATCCCGTTCTCCAGCGCCTCGCGCGTGATCAGGTCGCGCGGCAGCACGCCGCGAGCGAGCACATCCATCAGCAACTCACCGGCCTGGTAGCCCACGCTGTCCTTGCGCGGATCGGTGGCGCCTACCGTCGCCGTACCCATCGCGCTCAGCCCCACGAACTCCAGCACGGTCGCCATCGTGTTGGCGGTGTACTGCGCCCCGCAGGCCCCGGCGCCGGGACAGGCGGCATCTTCGATCCGGGTCAACTCCTCCTCGGAGATGTGGCCCGCCGCGTGCTCGCCCACCCCCTCGAACACATCCTGAATCGTCAGATCGCGATCATCGAGTCGCCCAGGGGCGATCGACCCGCTGTACAGCACCAGGCTGGGAATGTTGAGTCGTGCCGCCGCCATCGCGCCCGCCGGGATCGTCTTGTCGCAGCCCACGATCACCACCATCGCGTCGAAGGCGTAGCCCATCCCAGCCAGCTCGATCGAATCGGTGATCAACTCCCGACTGACCAGCGACGCCTTCATCCCCTCGGTGCCCATCGTGATCCCGTCGCTGATCGCGATGGTGTTGACCTCCATCGGCGTGCCGCCTGCCGCGCTGACGCCGCGCATGACTTCCTGCGCCAGCGCGCGATGGCTGAAGTTGCAGGGCATCGTCCCGATCCAGGAATGCGCCACCATCACCAGCGGACGCTGTAGGTCGTCTGGACCGAAGCCGATCGACTTGAACATGGAGCGCGCCGGGGCACGATCGGGACCGTCGACGAGCGTGTGGCTGCGGTGGCGTGGGTCGAGTGGCATCGCGAGATCTCCTTCGCCAAGAGCTGGAACAAGCAGGGTATTCTACGGCCTGCACTGACGCAGGACGTGGTGTCCTCACGCGTCTGTCACCCGTTTGTGTCGAATTTGACCAAGGCCGTCACGCCATCCGCATCGAAACCGCCTACCTGGCGACGGCCTCTCCCTGTGGCTGTGCGCAAGCGGAAGGATCCATCGTGAATGGACGCGCTCACCCGGCTCGGTTCCGGTTCATGCTCTCGTCGTTGCGCTCCCGCTGCGCGTTGGTCGCCTTCGTCGCGGCGGCGCTCGGCAGCGTCGCGCTGCTTAGTCGGCGCCGCCGCCGCGCGACGCCGGACGGTTAGCGATCCGTTCGGG
>CAUYZA010000026.1:0-16706 GCA_963577225.1 Dehalococcoidia bacterium
ACGGGCAGGGTCGCCGTGCCCGTCCAACGCCCGGCCAGCTCGCGACGAATCGCCTCGGGCCCCGTTACTGCGCCGGGAGGGTTTCGGTGGCGGCGGCCTCGGGGCTGGTCCATACCTCGAGCTGCCAGCCGCTGATCGCTCCTTGGACGAGGGTGAGCTCGATCAACCAAGGGCCGTCGTCTTCGTCGTCACTGAGGGTGAATCTGGCGGAGCCGACGCAGTTCGTTCCGCTCGTGCAGACGACGTCGATGATGATGCCGTCGATCACTGTGTCGCCATCGGCGTTGAGGACTCGGACGGCGGCCCGTGCCGCTTCGATCGCGACCACGCGAGCGGCCACCTGGAACTCGCCATCATCGTCGTCCACGGTCTGACTGGCACCGTCGCCGGGCTGGGCAGCGATGGTGGCCAGCCGTGGCACAAGGGCGCCGTCCACGACGTCTCCCCGCACGGCAAGGCCGTGCCCGGCGGGCAGGGCCACGGGCGGACCGGTCAACGCTTCGGCCTCTGCGTCGGTGCCGAGGCCGGATGGCCTGGGCGCGCCGAGCGCGGTGAGCGACAGCGCATAGGGGCCGCCGCGGCCCATACGCACGTCGCCGATGCGGACGAGGAAGACGCCGCCGGTTTCCGACCGCAGGGTAAGGGCGGCGTCGCTGCCGAGCGGGCCGCCACCGCTGTTGTTGTCGACGAGGAGGCCGTCCGGCCCATCGACGCTGATCACGACATCGATCGTGAGCGAGCTGGCAGCGATCAAGACGGATCGGCCAGGGGCGAGCTCGAGGCTGAACGTGTCCGCGTCGCCTGGAGCGTCGAGCGCGCCCTGAAGGGTGTTGCCGACGATCAGACTCTGACCGTCCTCCGCGTCGGCGAAGCGGGCGAGCGGAGCGGTCGAAACGAGGCTGTAGGTGGTCTCGACGCCGCTGGCGTTGCCGACGACGAGGACGTAGGGGGCGGGGCCGCTGAGGGTGACGTCCAGGACTTCCAGGCCGCTCGAATTGTCGTCTTTCCTGATCAGCAAGAGGCCGTCTCCGTTGTGGATGGAGATTGAGCCGTCTTGATTGCCGTCGAGCGTGGCGGTCAGCGCTTCGCCAGGGTTGCTGCCGACAAGGAAGAGCTGCTCGGCGTCGTCGCGGAAGAAGCTGACGACGTGATTTGTGGAGGCGCCGTCCATGCTTGGGGTCGCGCCGGGCGGTGTGGCGCCTTCGCCGCGTGCGAGTGCGAGCACGCGATCGGCGAGGTCGCCGACGGAGGCGAAGTTGCTGATGCGCTGGTCGCCGAAGGCGGGGCCGGCCAGCCCAAGCAGGATGCCGGCATCGGTCACCAGCGCGCCACCGAGTTGCCCGGGGACGACCGGTACGTTGGACTGGAGGAAGGTGACGTTGCCCGGCTCCCAGTGTCGCTGGCCGGAGATCAGCCCGGCGCTGATGGAGGGCTGGACGACGCTGGGGTCGGCGCTGGCGAATCCGATCAGGAAGGCCTGACTTCCGATTGCTGGGAGCGCCTGGGGCGAGATCGCCAGTTCAGTGGTCGCGCTGGGGATGGGTCCCAGCACCGCGAGATCGAGCAGGCGATCCATTCCGGTCAGAGGAACGTTGGGGAAGGTTCCGCCGCCCGCGAGACGGATGTTGGCGGCGTCGTGAGGCCAAACCGCCTGGGCGCTGGTGAGGACGAAGCCGCCTTCGATGACGATGCCGGTCGCGGCGCCGCTGGCGGTCTGCACGATCGCGACCGCGGGCGAGACGGCGGCGAACACGGCGGCGGCGTTGGCGAGCGGTGTGGGGGCCTCGCCCTCGGCGAGGTCGCCGACGATGACGACGGTGGTGCTGTCGGCGGCGGTTTGTTCGGTTTGCGCGTCGGCGGCTTCGTCATCGTCGTCGGTGTTGGTGCAGGCGACGGCTAGCGCCAATGTGAGGCTGAGCAGGAGCAGGAGCACCATGCGTCGAGAGCGGGCGCGGCGCCGAGCGTTCGTCGCGTTGCCGGTTGGCCGGGTCGTGATCTGCCGCATGGGTTGGCCTCCTGCCGGCTTGGCGTGCCGCATCGTCGCAGCGGGCTTGAGCTCAGTCCAGATGGGCCTCGCCCCGCCAGATCCGCGGCGTTGCGCTACGCGCCGTCCGAATGCTCGCGGCTACGCCACGCTGAAGATAAGTTAGGGGACGGCTAAATGTCTTGTCGGGGGTGACATCGAGCGCGCCCCTCACGTCGCGGCCGGAACATGGCTGTGATCCAAACGGCGCAAGCGCAGTAGAAAGACGTACCAGGAATGACCCGAGCGGGGATTCATCAGATCACGCTGCCGATCCCGTTCCCTCTGCAAACGGTGCACGTCTATTTGGTGGAGGCGGGATCGGGCTGGATCATGATCGACTCCGGATTCCCGTCGATCGAGGCGCGGGAGCAACTCGAGTCGGAGGTGACGCGGCTGATCGGCGGGATGGAGAGCCTGTCGGCGGTGATCATCTCGCACTTCCATCCGGACCACTCGGGCCTCGCGGGCTGGATCCAGTCGAAGCGCGATGTGCCGGTCTATATCCACGCCAAGGACAACGAACGGCTGTCGATGATGCGTCAGGCGATGGATGGCAGTGGAGAGGGACCGCCCGGGATGCCGGGTGGTGCGTCGAGCGGGCCGTTCGCGGCGCTGCCGCAAGGGGGCATCCCCGACTGGGAGCGCATGCGCGAGGAGCGCGACGAGTTCAGCCAGTACGAGGTGTCGCCCACGCTGGTGCAAGAGTCGGGCGAGGCGACGATCGACGGCCGGCCGCTGGAGTTCGTCTGGACGCCGGGCCACACGGAGGGACACGTCTGCGTCTACGACCGCGGCGAGGACCTGCTTTTCACCGGTGACCATCTGCTGTCGCGGATCACGCCGCACATTGGAATGTGGGCGCCCGGGATGCGCGACGCGGGCGAGGAAAATCCGCTGATTGAGTTCGAGCGCTCTTGCCGCCTAGTGGAGGAGCTGAATCCTGGCTACGCCCTGCCGGCGCACGAGGCCGATGTGGATCATCCGGCCGAGCGTTCGGTCGAGATTCGCGAGCATCACCAGGAGCGGCGTCGCGAAATGCTGGAGGCGGTCGAGGGTGGCGCGCGGACCGGCTACGCGATCTCGCGGATCGTGTTCGCGAAGCGCACGGAGCCGATGCAGCAATACATGGCGCTGTCGGAGACGTTGGCGCACCTGGAGGCGCTGGTGGTGGAGGGGGCGCTGTCGGCCAGCGAGGACGAGGACGCGATCTACGCGGTGACCTGATCCGTGACCGGCTCAGGGTCGTAGTCAACGCCGAAGGTTGCGGCGAAGATCTCGGCGAAGACCCGCTTTGCGTCCGGCATCGACGGGCAGCGCTCGCTCTCGGCTGCGATCGAGCTGGCTTCGACGCCGCGTAGGTTGCAGGGCGCGATCATCGCCCAGTGCGCCATGTTGGGGTCGACGTTGATCGCGATGCCGTGCATGGCGACCCATTGGCGGACGTGGACGCCGATTGAGGCGATCTTGCCTCGTGCCGTGTAGACGCCGTGGCGATCGGGGTCGCTGTGGGCGACGACGCCGTAGCGGGCACAAAACTCGACGGCAACGCGCTCCAGCCGCTCGACATAGGCACGCAGATCGTTGTCCCAGCGTCGAAGATTGAGGATGGGCCAGGCTACGAGCTGGCCGGGGCCGTGGTAGGTGACGTGGCCGCCGCGCTCGGAGTCAACGACATCGATGCCTGCCTGGGTCAGCAGGTCCGGGGAGAGGATGCCGGAGCGGTCGCCGCGCCGACCGAGCGTGACGACGGGCTCGTGCTCGGTGAGCAGAAGCGCCTCGGGGGCGTGGCCGGCGATGACGTCGTCGCGCAGTTGGCGCTGGAGGTGCAGCGCGTTTGCATAGTCGGTGCGACCCAGGTCGTGGAGGTGGATCGTCGGCATGGGGTCACGGTAACGGCGTCGGGCACCGCCCGAGAAGGGTCGAGCAGCGGCTGGCCGAACTCCAGCGGCAGCCAAACGTCGACCTGGCCGTGCTCGCTTCGCGTCAGCTTCACCACGACCGGGCGGGCGGGCATCTAGCTCAGCGCGCGCGAGGTGATCCAACTCCTCGAGCAGGGCCTTGCCGTGCTCGCGGGCGGCGATGCCCTCGGGGTCCGCCGGAATCCTGAAGTGGCGCACCGCGACATGAGTCTTGCCGTCTCGCTCGCTGAGCTCGACGGTCATGATCTCGTCGGGGACGTGCTGACCGTTGAGGTTGTAGCCCATTGGCGCGTCCCAGTGGACCGTGTAGACAAGGCGGCGGTTGGGCTCGATCTCGAGGTACGTGCCGAGCATGGCCCAGCGGGTGTGCGGCCATCCGTCCGACTCGTCGGCGGTCGTCTGTATGCGGTAGCGCCCACCGACGCGGAGATCGACCTCGGCGGTCACGTCGCGGATCAGCGACCCCCAAGCCCACTTCTCGAGCTCGGCAGGCTTGGTCCAGCCGGCGAAGACGCGCGCGGCAGGCGCATCGAAAGTGCGCTCAGCCTCGGCGAAGGTGTTGGACGGCAGCTGCGCTCCCAGGCGGCGAAGCTTAGCGAGGCGCGTCATGCGCTGCCCATGGGGGCCCGTGCGGGCGTCGATGGGATGAGCGTGGGATTCGGGTGGCTTCCCGGCAACTCATAGGCCGGCCGGTTGTGCTGGCGGGGCTTAACGCAGTGCCGCTCGCGCGGCTTGCGTGAGCGCCTCCGCGACGGAGGGGTGCCAGTGCACCATCGAGGCGACGTCGGTCAGGGTGGCGCCCAGCTTGAGGCAGGCGACGCCTTGGGCGATCGCCTCTGAAGCGAAGGGCGCGGCGATGTGGACGCCGAGCAGCTCGCCGCTCTCGCCGTCGGCGACGAGCTTGACGAGCCCTTCGCGCCGCCCCAGCGCGGCGACGCGGCCGTTGCCGGCCAGGTTGGCGAGGCCGATCGCGACCTGGTAGCCTTCGTCGCGGGCTTGTGCTTCGGTCAGGCCTACGGCGGCCACCTCGGGCTCGCTGTGCAGGACGTGGGGGATGAGGGTGAGGTCGGTGCGGCTGTCACCTCCCAATGCGTTCTCGGCGGCGACGCGACCCTGGATCTCGGCCACGCTGGAGAGCAAAGGCGGACCGGTCACGTCGCCTGCGGCGTAGAGGCCGGGCGCGTTAGTGGCGCAGCCCGCATCGATGGCAATGTAGCCGTCGGGACCGAGCAAGTTGAGTTGCGCCAGGCCGGGCACGTCAACGACGGGGACGCGCGAGTCGGGGCGGAGGACTGCGCCGACGGTCTCGCTGTGGGAGGTGAGGCCGTCATCGCCGTCGTTGTGGGGGAGGCTGGTGAAATCGATCGCCCACTCATCGTGGCCGTCGGTGGTGGTGTGGGCAGCGGCGGTCAGTTGCGCGCCGAGATGGACTTCGACGCCGAGCTGTTTGAGCGACTCCTGGAGCAGCCCGAGGATCGTCTCGTCCAAGCTTGGCAACGGGGATGCGCCGGCTTCCGTCGGTGGCTCGAGCAGGATCACCCGCTCACCGAAGACGGCGAAGAGGGAGGCATACTCCCAGGCGAAGCCGAGGGCAGCGGGGCCGCCGCCGATCACGCAGACGCTGCCGGGGGCCTCAGGCAGAGCGAGCGCCTCGTCGGGCGAGAGTTGGTCGTTGGTGGGGATGCCCGGCAGGTCTGTCGGCTCGTAGCGAGCGCCGGTGGCGAGGACGACGGCCTTTGCTTCGATCGATTCTTGGCCGCCGTCGAGCAGGTGTGCCGTGAGTTCGGTTGGGCCCTCAAAGGAGGCTCGTGCGTCGAGCACGGTGATACGGCGGGACTTGAGCAGAGCCTGGATGCCCTGGGCGAGGTTGTGGACGAGGACGGACTTGCGGGTGGCGGCGCGGGCGAAGTTGGGCAATCCTGGGTCGCCGAGGACGCCGGCCAGCGACATTTCCTGGCTCTCCAACGCGCGACGGGCGCTGTCGAGCATGATCGTGCTTGGGATGCAGGAGTAGTGCACGCAGTGGCCGCCGACGTGCTGCGGTTCGATCAGGACGACTTGCGCGCCCAGCTCGCGCGCGCGCAGGGCGGCGGCGTAGCCAGCGGGGCCGCCCCCGACGACCGCAAGGTCGTACGCTTGCTTCTCGTCTGGCATGGCTAGACCGTCGCCAGGAGCAGGTAAGGGTGCTCCAGGTAGCGACGCACGCTCTGCATGTACTCGGCGCCGGGCGCTCCGTCGAGCAGGCGATGGTCGATCGTGAGCGAGATGGTGAGGAACGAGCGACGCTCGATGTCGAGCCCGGCGTCGCCGACGAAGGCGGGACGGTCGGCGATGCCGCCGACGCCGAGGATGGCGGCCTGGGGCGGGTTGACGATGGGGGTGAAGGCGTCGACGCCGTACATGCCGAGCGAGGTGACGTTGAAGGTGCCGCCGGTCAGCTCGTCGGGCGTGAGCCCGCCTTCGCGCGCCTTGCGTGCGAGCTCCGCTGAGTCGATCGCGAGCTGCTTAATCGGGACTTGATCGGCATTGCGTAGGACCGGGACGATCAGTCCTTCGTCGAGCGCGACGGCGAAGCCGATGTGGACTTCGGGCTGCACTTCCACTGTGTCCTCGTTGAGGATGGCGTTAACGCGAGGGTGGTCGCGCAGGGCGAGGGCGGCAGCTTTGATCACCATGTCGGTGTAGCTGACCCGTACGCCCTCGGCCTCCCAGGCCGCGACCAGATCGCGGCGCAGCCGGACGGCGTCGGTGACGTCGATCTCCATTGTCATGGTCAATTGGGCCATCGACTGGAGCGATTCGAACATGCGCTGGCTGACGGTGCGCCGGATCCCGCGATAGGGGATCGAGCCTTCGAGCGGTCCGGCAGGGGCTGCCGCTGTTGCGGGTGGCGGGTTGGATATCGCCGCTTCGACATCCTCTTTGACGATGCGGCCCCCCGGGCCGCTACCTGCGACTCGGGACAGGTCGATGCCATGCTCGGCGGCGAGCTTCTTCGCCACTGGAGAAGCCTTGATACGACCATTGCTCGCGGTGCCGGCTGCAGCCGGGGCAGCGGTGGGGGTGGGAGCTTGCTCGACGTCTTCCTTGAGGATGCGACCGCCGGGGCCGGAGCCCTGGATCGTGCCGAGGTCGATGCCGCGCTCGGCGGCGAGTTTTTTGGCGACGGGCGAGGCCTTGACGTTCGCAGTGGTGGAGGCCGCGCTCGCCGGCGCGGGAGTGGCGGGCGAGGTGGCGGCTGCGGCAGGGGCCGACGCTGGGGTGGCCGCAGGTGCGGCGCCTTCCGGCAGCGACTCGCCTTCGGCCAGGATGTAGGCGACCAGGCCGCCGGCTTCGACGATTGAGTCGACGGGCTGCATGATGCGGAGGCTGCCATCCGATTCGGCGGTGACCTCGTAGTCGACCTTTTCGGTCTCGAAGGCGAAGAGTTGGTCGCCCTCGTTGACGGTGTCCCCGTCCTGCACGAACCAATCGGTGATGGTGCCTTCGACCATGGTCATGCCCATCTTGGGCAGCACAACTTCCATTTTTAGGCTCCATCCGCGGAACACGGGGCATGTGAACTGTTTTGTCGTGCGGCGGCGTTCGAGGTGATCGCGAAACCCATTTTCACTCCAGCCACGAGTTACCGGAGGGGTCGGTGTTTAGGAAGCCGGCGTCGCGGGCGATTTCGAGGCAATGGTCGATCGCGACGACGGGTGGGCCGTCGCGCGTCACCCGCAGCGCGGCAGACTGCCCGTCGTGGAGATGGAACTCCCGCTCGCCGTCCAATGCGATCATGGCGGGGCCATCGACCCGGACGATAGCACCGAGATCGAGCCGCTCAGCGCTGGCGATTGTGATGTCGCGCACGAGGCCGGGAGCGATCGCGGCGCGGATCTGGTGTTGCGGCGGCGGGACCTCATCGCGGGCGAGGCGGATGTGGAATCCGGCGTCGTCGGCGGGGGTGACGGTCTGGAGCATGCCACCGATGGCGGAGAACCCGATCGAGTCGGGGGCGGCGCGGGTCATGATCGCTTCGCGGACGATGTCGATGTCCCAGACGGCACGGCTGCCGATGAAGGCACCGTCGAGCACGACGGCGTCGATCAGGGCGAGGTCGGGCGGCCGGCCGTCGATCTCGATTTCGATCAGTTTGGCGCGTTGCGAGACTGCCTCCAGCGGTGCGAGGCCCGTAGCCACGGCCGCGGCGGCGAGCCCGACGACGGTGCCTTCGACCATGCGCGGGAAGACGTTGTTGGTGCCGGTGGAGACGGGGATCAGCGGCAGCGTGCGGGAGCCTTTGACGATGGCGCGGTTGGTGCCGTCGCCGCCCAGGCTGACGGCGACAGAGACCCCAGCCTCGGTCATGAGCGCGGCGGCCGCGGTGGTGTCGTCGACGCCGCCGCGGTAGATGCCGTCGAGGGGCTGGACGCGATCGTGGACGGGTTGGCCCTCGATGCGGAGGCCATCGATGGACTGGGCGATGAGCCGGTAGGGGTCGGGCATGTAGAGGATGCGGTCGACGCCGGCTTCGAGCATGCCCATGACGATGCGGCGCACGATGGCGACTTTCTCGTCGTTGCTGAAGACGGAGGCGTGCGCGACCAGGCGGCGGATGTCCTTGCCCGACTGGGGGTTGGCGATGATTCCGGCTGTCGCGGTGGCGGCTGGGCTCATGGACGCTTTCGGCTAAGCCGGAACGGGAACGATCTCTTCGATGGCGGCGCGGATCTGGTCTTTACCCGGCAGCCAGGCGGCCTCCAGCACGGGGCTGAACGGGACGGGGCTGAAGGGCGCGCCGACGCGCTTGACCGGGGCGTCGAGGTAATCGAAGGCCCGCTCCTGAATCGAGGCGGCGATCTCGGCACCGAGCCCGCAGAAGTTGACGGCCTCCTGAGCGACGACCGCCCGACTGGTCTTCTGGACCGACTCAATGATCGTGTCCATGTCGAGCGGGGAGAGCGTGCGCGGGTCGATCACCTCGACGCTGACGCCTCGTTCGGCGAGCTCCTCCGCGACGTCGAGCGCGTCCTTGACCTGGTAGCCGGTCGCGACCACGGTCACGTCGCTGCCCTCCCGCTTCACGTCGGCGACGCCGAGCGGGATCTCGTACGGCTCGTCCGGCACTTCGCCGCGGAAGGCGAGGGCACGCTTGTTCTCGATGAAGATGACGGGGTTGTCGTCGCGGATCGACGAGATCAATAGGCCTTTCGCGTCGTAGGGGGTGGTCGGCATGACGACCTTGAGCCCGGGCACGTGGCAGAACCAGGCCTCCAGGCTCTGACTGTGCTGGGCGGCCATCGAGCGGCCGGCGCCGGCGTGTGTGCGGACCACGATGGGCAACGTCGCCTTGCCGCCGAACATGTACTTCATCTTGGCCATCTGATTGACGATCTGGTCCATGCAGACGCCCATGAAGTCCATGAACATGATCTCGATCACGGGCCGCAGCCCCGCGGCGGCGGATCCAACGGCGAGCCCGGCGATGCCGGCTTCGGTGATCGGCGTGTTGAAGACGCGCTTCTTGCCGAAGGTCTCGAAGAGCCCTGCGTCGGTGCCAAAAACGCCACCGATTTCGACGTCCTCCCCGGCGAGGAAGACGTTGGGGTCGCGCTCCATCTCTTGCTGGACGGCCTCGACGATGGCTTTGGTGAAGTTCTTCTCAGGCATTACGCGGTCACCTCTGTGTAGACGTCGTTCAACAAGTCCTCGGGCAGTGGCTCATCACTGCTTTCGGCGAACTCGACGGCCTCGTCGATGCGAGCGCGGATGCTCTCCGTGATCGAGTCGGCGTCGCCGGCGGCGAGGGTGCCCTGCTCTTCGAGCGTGGCTCGGAAGAGGGCGATGGGGTCGCGAGAGCGCCAGTAGGCGACTTCGTCTTCGTCGCGCTTGTGGAGTCCGAAGTCGCGGCCGACGTGGTCGTAGAAGCGGTAGGTTTTGCATTCGAGCAGTGTGGGGCCCTCGCCGTTGCGTGCGCGTTCGACGGCGATGTCGGTGGCCTCGTAGACGGCCATGATGTCCATGCCGTCGATGACGAGGCCGGGCATGCTGTAGCCGGCGGCGCGGTCGGCGACGTCCTTCACGGCTTGGTGGTCGGCCTGGGCGGTGAACTCGCCGTAGAGGTTGTTCTCACAGACGAGCACCAGGGGCAGCTTGTAGAGCGAGGCCATGTTGGCGGCCTCGTGGAAGGTGCCTTGGTTGGATGCGCCGTCGCCGAAGAAACAGACGGATACGGCGCCTTCACCGCGGTACTGGGCGGCGAAGGCGGCCCCCATCGCGATTGGCGGCCCTGCGCCGACGATGCCGTTGGCGCCCAGCATGCCGACATCGAGGTCAGCGACGTGCATTGAGCCGCCCTTGCCTTTGCAGTAACCGGTCACTTTGCCCAGCAGTTCGGCGTACATCAACTTGGGGTCGCCGCCTTTGGCCAGCAGGTGGCCGTGCCCGCGATGGGTGGATGCGATGTAGTCGCTGTCGGTCAGGGTGGAGCAGACGCCGACGCCGACGGCTTCTTCGCCCACGTAGAGGTGGACGGCGCCGGGGATGCGGTTCTGTTCCATCAGTGTGGCGGCGCGTTCCTCGAATTCGCGGATCAGCACCATGCGCTCGAACATGCTTTTGAGTTTTTCGGGGGCGAGGTCGAGAGCCATAGAGGGCACCTTCTCCGGTGGGGTGGGTAGGGGCGAGGCTATGAGCGGGTCTGGGGGGTGTCAATCGAGCGTGGACCGAGCGCGACGGGAGCGCTGCTACGATCGACACAGAGAGGTCGGCATGGCCCACGCCCAACCAGATCGACCGCGGACGGCGAAGCCACATCGCGCACAGATGGCCAAGCCATCGTGGCTGAAGGCCAAGATGCCAGCGGGCGAGAACTATACGCGTCTGCGCGATTTGATGCGCTCATCCGACCTGCACACGGTCTGCGAGGAGGCCCACTGCCCCAACCTTGGCGAGTGTTGGGATCGGGGCACGGCGACCTTCCTCATTCTGGGCGAGGTTTGCACGCGCGCCTGCTCCTACTGCCAAATCACTAGTGGACGACCCGCGCCGATCGACGTCGACGAGCCGCGCCGCGTGGCGCAGGCCGTGCAACGCATGAGGCTGCGCCACGCCGTGATCACCTCGGTGAACCGCGACGATGTGCCCGACGGCGGCGCGTCGATTTTCGTGGAGCTGGTGCGCTGGATCCGGCGGCTCTCGCCGGAGACGACGATTGAGCTGCTGATTCCTGACTTCGACGGGAATTTTTCCGCGCTTGAGTCGGTCTTGAGTTCAGGGCCGGAAATCTTGAACCACAACATGGAGACGGTGCCGCGCCTGTTCCCGGAGGTACGGCACCAGGGTGACTTTGAGCGGTCGTTGGAGATCCTGCGTCGGGCCTCGGACTGGTCGCCTCCAGGGTCATCAGGACCGGTAACGAAAAGCGGCCTGATGGTGGGGCTGGGAGAGACGATGGACGAGCTGGATGCGGTGCTGGAGCGTTTACGCGAGGTCGATTGCGACGTGCTGACGGTGGGGCAGTATCTGCGCCCGTCGTCGAAGCACCGAGCGGTGGACCGCTACGTGACGCCGGAGGAGTTCGCGTCGATCAAGGAGCGGGCGTTGGGGCTGGGTTTCCGGCACGTGGAGTCGGGACCGCTGGTGCGGTCGTCGTATCACGCGGAGAGCCAGATTCCGGGTCGGGGCGCGATCGAGCCGAGCTTGTTGGTGCCGCTGATGGACAACCGACAAGCCTAGGCGACGGCCGCGAGGGTTTCGGGGCTGAGGTCGTCCTGGGTGGTGATGGGGTCGCCGGTCTCGGCGTACTGCTTCAGGCCTGCCAAGCCGAGCGCGGATTGTTGGTTGAGCTTGCGGCGCATGATGGTGGTGCCGAGGAGCGCGCCGATCGGGCCGAAGCGGATGGTCATGTCCACGGTGGTGCGGCCGTCGTGCTCGCTGAGATTGAATGTGCTGCGGGCCGACTTCATTGGGCCGATCGAGTCGATCCCGATGGTGAGACTCTCGCCCTCGTCCCAGCCCTCGACGCGCTCGGTGACTTTGCCGAACCCGCTCACGTCGCATGCGCGTTCGCGCAGCCGACCCCGGGTTCGATGTCGTTGGTTCGGACTGCGTGGTTGACGTTGGGCGCCCAGGTGGCGACGCCGCCAATGTCGGCGAGGATGTCCCAGACGGCTTGCTTGGGGGCGTCGATCTGGATGCTGTGAGAGATGGAAGGCATCTGGGGTTCCTCGTTTCGCGGTTGCCTCAACGGGCAGCGGCTATGGCCGCTGGGGTGGGGCGGTAGTTCAGACCTTGGCTGGGTTCCTGAGAACGATACGCCGTGTAGCGCGGGATCGATGGCCGGCGCTTGTGGCTTGGGTGGCTGTTGCGTCGTCTGGGATGCGTTCGCGGAGGCTCGGCGATACCGGGCCTAGGCGATGCTGGACTGGGGGGTGGGGACGATGCGGGTGACCTGGATCGCCTCGCGGTCCATCAGGTCGGGGATGCGCGGCCCGATGTCGGTGGTCCAGGTGTCGCTCTCGTAGACGGCCTTGTAGAGGCGCTCGCGCTCCTCTTCCGACTCAAAGCCGCGGATCCAGAAGTACTGGCTCTCGTCTTCCTCGCCTACCCAGGAGCCACGGATGTCCATGCCTTGGGCGGTCTGGAAGGGGATGATCTCCTCCTCCATGAGCTTGACCCACTCGGCCTGCTTGCCGGGGCGGATCTTGTATTGGCGGAGTTCGAAAAACATTTGTTGGAATCGCTTTCGGAGGTTTAGACGACCGGATCGAGCTGCCATTTTCGATCGGCGCGCAGGATAGGCGCGCTCTTCACTGCGCGATTGAGCAGTATCGGTGACGCTCGGTTAGGCGATGCCCGACTTGGGGGTCGCGACGATGCGGGTGACTTCGACGACGCTGTCGACGCACTCGCCGGCCTTGGGGGCGATCCCGTTGGTCCAGGTGTCGCTCTCGTAGACGGCTTTGTAGAGGCGCTCGCGCTCCTCTTCGCTCTCGAAGCCCCGCATCCAGAAGTATTGCGTCTCGTCCTCTTCGCCCACCCAAGAGCCGCGGATGTCCATGCCCTGCGCGGTCTGGAACGGGATGATCTCCTCTTCCATCAGCTTGACCCATTCCGCCTGTTTGCCGGGGCTGATCTTGTACTGGCGGAGCTCGAAGAACATGTTTGTGGTGCTTTCGTGGGGCCGCCGTTGGTGACGGGGCCGGTCGTGGGTTGGAGGGCAGGATAGTGGGCCGCTGGGTCAGTTGCTCAGTTAGTTGCTGGGTCAGCCGCTGCTTGAGGGTCTCGTCTCCGTATTCCGGACGCCGACCCTGCATTGACGGCCTCGATCGAAGAGATCTACCGTCGACCTAAGAATTGCATCGCCGACGAAAGGAGGCGCTTGATGGCTGCCCAACAGAACCACTCAATCCGTCTCCGGGTGCGCCGTCGCGCGAATGTCTCCAGCTAGGCTTTCCAGTCCAACGAGACAGCGGCGGCGCCCCTCGCTCCGAGGAGTTTCGTACGTTGCCTGCTGAATCTCAGTCCGCTCAATCCGAGTCCGAGTCCGAGTCCGAGTCCGAGTCCGAGTCCGAGTCCGAGTCCGAGTCCGAGTCCGAGTCCGGTCGGGGGCGTCCGAGCGACGCGGTTCCGGATGTTGCCCTTGCTCCGCTCGAGACGATCGGCTGGAGCCCAAAGCTGGAACAGCTCTTCGCCGCCGAGGCGCCGCCGGGCACGGTGCTGGGCCGCGTCGCCCGCATCGACGGGCCGTCCGCCCTGGTGCTGCTAGAGGGCGACTCGACCCGTGCCGAGCAGTCGCGCGCACTGGAGGACGCGGTTGAGATGGAGTCGCAGTTGGGCGTGGGAGATTGGGTGGCGGTGGAGCGGCGGGCGCGGCACGAGACCGATGCGATCGTGGCGATTCTGCCGCGTTCATCGGCGTTGATCCGGCGTCGTGGGGCGCAGCGCGAGGGCGACGCGGCCGAGGGGCAGGTTTTGGCGACGAACGTCGATACGGTCTTCGTCGTCACACCGGCGCTCGAGCCCAACCTGCGGCGGATCGAGCGCGAGGTGGCGCAAATCTACGAGAGCGGGGCGCAGCCGGTTGTCGTGCTGACCAAGTCGGACCTGGTCGAGGACCCGGAGATCATCGAGCGGGCCGTGGCCGAGATCTCGCCTAGCGTGCCGATCCATGTCACGAATGGACTCACCGGGGCCGGCGTGGAGCAGATCCGGGCGTACGCGGCAGGGTGGCGGACCGTCGTTTTCCTGGGGGCGTCGGGGGTGGGGAAGTCGACGCTGGCCAACCGGTTGCTGGGTGGCGAGGTGCTGGTGACCGGTGCGGTGCGCGAGACCGATGGAAAGGGCCGCCATACGACGACCGCCCGCTACCTGATTCCGCTGCCGGACGGCGGGGCGCTAATCGACACGCCGGGCCTGCGCTCGTTCGCGCTTTACGAGGCGGCGGACGGGGTGGCCGAAACGTTCGCCGAGATCGAGTCGATCGGCGAGGGCTGTCGCTTCCGGGACTGCGGGCACACGTCGGAGCCGGGTTGCGCCGTCATGGCGGCGATCGAGGCGGAGACGTTGAGCGCGTCGCGGTTGGAGGCGTACCGCGCGCTGGAGCGCGAGCTGGCCCACGAGATGACCAAGGTCGACAAGCAAGTAGCGTCGGAGGTGAAGGAGGAGCGACGGCGCTTCAGCCGCTCGATCCGTAGCGGGGCGAAGAAGCGTCGGAGGCTGAAGGAAGGCTAGTGCTCAGTCGCGATGGCTCAAGTACGACATGGTCTCCGCTGCAAGAATCCCGCGGCTGAGGTGGGTTGGGCCAAACCGTCGCCGCCGCAATGGCGTGTCTCGAGCGGGGTGTGGGGTGTGGGTCTCGTGCTCTTGATCGCGGGGCTGGCGATCGGGTGTGGCGGCAAGGGTGACGGTGACGTCGAAATCGGGTCCCGGTTCACGATCGTCGATAGGCAAGGGACCGGCGAGGTTTATCGGCGTTACCGCGTGACGGGATGAGTCCCGAAAGTCGGCAGCAGACGGACCTGATACCCGCATCAAAACGGCCCCACCCGGACGGCGCGATCCGGTGACCGAGCGCACTGGTGGCATTCCTCGGTCGTACCTGAGACTTGCTCCCCCGCCCCCGAGACTGGCCGCTTTCGCCGATCGCAGAAAATGGCGGCCCGTCCGTCCTCCGCTCAGCGCCGCAAGCCCGGCACCGGAAGTCAGGCGCGTGGACGGGTCGCCCACCGCTGATGCCGTGTCCGCGCCGTGAAGAACGGAACGGTTAGGAGCTGAAGGCCTGACGCGGTCCGCGCGTTGCCCCCGTCAGAGGGGTTCGAGGCGTAGGCCGGCCACTGAGCGAACAGGGGACCGTAAGAGCCTGAAATGACGGGGGTTTTGAACGGATGGAGCCGGCGGGCGGATTCGAACCGTCGACCTGCTGTTTACGAAACAGCTGCTCTACCACTGAGCTACGCCGGCTTGGAAGCGACTCTACCAGGTAGGAATCCAACGTCTGCGCCGGGTGGCACGCCGCCGCATTCCCGATTTGACAGCAATCCTGACAGCAACCAGCTTACGAAGCGCCCCAAAGGGCCTTCCCCATCGCGGTCGCGGCAACGCGGCGGGATTCCGGAGCCACGTGACTGTACACGTTCATCGTGGTGCTGATCTGCACGTGCCCCAACATCTCCATCGCCACCCGCGGTGGCCCCCCTGGGGCGGCCATGAGACTCGCTGAACCATGCCGGAGGTCGTGGTAGCGCATGGCCGGGAGCCGGGCCTGCTCGACGACGGCGCGGAACTGTTTGCCGACCGTCGTGCGGTGGAGCGGATCGCCCGCCTCATTGCAGAACACGAGGTCGCCCCACACCTGCCCATTCCATGCCTGCCCGACCCTGAGTCGTTCCTCGATCTGTCGGGCGCGGTGTTCCCGGAGGGCCCGGCACATCTGCTGCGGCATCTCGATCGTACGCCTGCTGCGGGTGGTCTTGGGCTCGTCAAAGTGAAACGCGCCGCCATAGCGCTGCAGGACACGGCGGATTGCCAGCAACCCTCCCGCAAGATCGATGTCATCCCAGCGCAGGCCCAGTGCCTCGGACTGGCGCAGGCCGAACGCGAGGCCGGTCGTGAACAATGCCTCCAGACGGTGCCCACGCACGGCGTCGAGGATCGCACGCGCATGCTCCGGCGTGAGGGCGTGGAACTCGCGTTCTGGGACCCGTGGGGGATCGGACAGCATTGCGACGTTCCGGCCGACCAACCCCCAGCGCTGATCGACCGCGCGGCACGCATCGGCGATGGCCGGATGCCGCATGTGGGGCCGACGAGGCGGCGGCGGCACTGTCGGAGATCCTCGATCGACGGGAGGCGGCCGGTCACCCGCGAACGGGCTTGACCATCCAGGTGCAGGCCCGCCTGCGCGAGGGCGACCCAGACAGTTGGGGCGCGGCGGCCGCGACCTGGCGCGAGGCCCGCGCCAGGCACATGTCAGCGCCCACGATGAACACTGGCAGAGACGGGCTCGACGCACACCTGCGAGCGATGGAAGAGTGGAGGAACCTCGTCGGGTAGACGGCGCGACTCGGGACAGGTGCCGATGTTAGGGGCGCATGCCGTAGCGGACGCGGATGCCGAGCTGCGTGGGGAGCTGCTGCTCGTATGCGATCTGCAGCCAGTCGGCGAGCATGGGACGCGTGTCGCGAGGGTCAATGATGTCCTCGACGGCGAAGGCTTCGGCGGCGCTGAAGGGGTTGCGCAGCGCGATCAGGCGCTCCTCGATCTTGGTGCGCTTGGCG